>CAYZHW010000012.1:0-20054 GCA_964478105.1 uncultured Lachnospiraceae bacterium
GAGGACAGAAAACTTATCCGTGAATCGCTCGGCAGGCTTGATGAGCGAGAGCGGCTTAATATTGAGCTTAGATATGGACTCTCGGGCGGAAAGGAAAAAACGCAAAAAGAAGTCGCCGATATGCTCGGTATCTCGCAGTCTTATATTTCAAGGCTTGAAAAGAAGATAATTTCCCGCCTAAAATGTGATATCGGAAATAAAGTTTAAAAAATTTCAAAAAAGTATTGCAATTTTTTTGAATATGTGTTATAATCAGCTGTATTATGAATATCAATGCAAAGAGGTGCCAATAATGAAAACAGGAATACATCCCGAATATAAGGAAGTTGTTATCAAGTGCGCATGCGGCGAAACTGTAACAACAAAATCTACAAAGGGCGAGGAGATCAGAGTTGAAATTTGCTCCAAGTGCCATCCCTTCTTTACCGGCAAGCAGAAGTTTGTTGATGCAGGCGGTAGAGTTGACAAGTTCAAGAAGCGTCTTGAGGCAAGCAAATAATTTTTTGAATCCAAATGCTAATTGAATGCATAAGGGCAAGAATGGCAGAAATGCGTCTTGCCCTTGTTGTCGTTTAAAACAAAGGAAAGATATGAAAGAAGAAAGTAACATCATTTTAAAAGCGGTCCTTGTCGGTATAGATTTTCAGCTGTCTGCCGAAGGAGAGTGCGAGAGAGGCCTTGCCGAGCTTTCGCGCCTGCTTGATACCGCGGGCGGTGAGACGTTTGCGACGGTCGTACAGTCCAAGGATTCGCCCGATCCGCGCACCTATATCGGAAGCGGAAAGCTTAAGGAACTTGCAGAGCTTTGCGAGAATAACTGCATCGAGCTTGTTGTCTTTGACGTCGAGCTTTCTCCGTCACAGATAAGAAATATCGAGGACGCTCTGGGGGAGGGTGTACGCGTTATAGACCGCAGTATGCTCATTCTCGACATATTCGCAAAGCACGCGACAACGGGTGAGGGAAAACTTCAGGTCGAGCTTGCACAGCTTAAATATACCGCGCCCCGTCTTATGGGTAAGGGCACCGAGCTTTCGCGTCTTGGAGGCGGTATCGGTACAAGAGGTCCCGGTGAGACTAAACTTGAGAGCGACAGACGTCATTTGAAGCGCCGCGTTGAGGCGCTTGAGGCAGAGCTTGAGGCGCTTGACAGAACAAGATCGGTCATGCGCGCCGCAAGAAACAAGAGCGGGATCACAAAGGCGGCGATCGTGGGATATACCAATGCGGGAAAATCGACGCTCCTTAACAGACTTACCGATGCGGGCATACTCGCCGAAGATAAGCTTTTTGCGACACTTGATCCGACAACAAGGAAATTCGAACTTCCGAGCGGCGAGAAGATGCTTCTCACCGACACGGTCGGATTTATAAGGAAACTTCCGCACCATCTTATCAAAGCGTTTAAATCCACGCTCGACGAGGCGGTGTTTGCAGATGTACTGATCATTCTTATCGACGCGTCCGACCCCGAATGCGCCGAACATTTAAAAGTGAGCGAGGATCTGCTCTCGGAGCTTGGTGCGGACGGCAAGCCGACACTTTACGTTTTCAATAAGTGTGATAAAGAAGCATCCGAGCTTCCCGTGATATCTTCAAATATCGAAAAGGACAGCATCGTATACATCTCCGCAAAAACAGGAGAGGGAGTCGATCTGCTTGTCGAAAAGCTCGAGGAGCTTGCGCTTGCGGGTAAGAAGCGTGTAAAATTCGTTATTCCCAACGCAAAACAGGGCCATCTTAATACGCTGTATAAAAACGCGGTGGTCGAGGATGTCGAATACGGCAGCGAGGCGGTCACGGTCGTGGCTGTGGCCGATGCGAAAACAAGGGGAATGTTAAAAGAATTCATTTCGGAATAAAGGCGGTGACATCGTGGCGGATGTGCAGTTTTATACTACTATTGCGGGTGAGGGAAGAGACCGATTCGAAGAGAAGAAGTCTGTCTTTATCGGAAGTGCGATACACGCAAAGACCGAAGCTGAGGCAATAGATTTTGTCAAAAGAATAAGAAGCGAATTTTCGGATGCGCGCCACAATGTCTACGCATATATAACAGACGGCGGAATGACCGCGCGTTATTCCGATGACGGAGAGCCCAAGGGCACGGGCGGCCTGCCTATGCTCGAAGTGATAAAAAAATCGGGCTGCGTTGATGCTTGCGTGGTCGTGACACGATATTTCGGCGGGATATTGCTTGGCACAGGCGGTCTTACAAGAGCGTATACCGAGGGGGCGAAGATCGCGCTCGAGGCGGCTAAGATCGTAACCTACGAGCTTTATGAAGAGTACAGCATATCCTGCTCGTATTCCGATTACGATAAGTTTTTGTTCGAACTTCAAAAGTCCGACGTTATAACCGACGATACCGAATACGCAGAGGGTGTTACGATAAAGTTCGCAATTAAAAAGGATAAGGCGGCCGCACTTGGCGAAAAAATAAGCGAGATATCGGCGGGGCGCACAAAATGCATTCTTTTGGGCGAGCGCTATGACTGTAAATAAATTTTATAAAAATTTTGCCGCAAAAAAAGTGTTTTTGAATTTATTTGCGTATATTATAGTTACAAAGTTTGAAAAAGAGTTATTTTAGGAAGGAAGTGAAGCTTTGAACAGAGTATGTGATATATTTCTCGAGCGAGAAAAACAGACCCTTTCCAAGTATGCATTCCTGACAGCAAACACAAAGGGAAGAGAGCATCCGTATGTTCCCTGTAACAACAGAACCGAATTCCAACGTGACAGAGATAAGATAATCCATTCTTCGTTTTTCCGTAAGCTGACCAACAAGACACAGGTCTTTTTGGCACCAACCGATGATTATTACAGAACGCGTATGACCCACACCCTCGAGGTGTCGCAGATAGCGCGTATCATTGCGCGCGCTCTCAGACTTAATGAGGATCTTTGCGAGGCGGCGGCGCTCGGACACGACCTAGGACATACTCCCTTCGGACACGCAGGAGAGCAGGTAATGCAGAAGTGTTATTCTCACGAGTTTACGCATTACAAGCAAAGTCTGCGCGTCGTTGAAAAGCTTGAAAACAACGGAGCGGGACTCAATCTTACCTATGAGGTCAAAGACGCCATTGTAAACCATACGGGAGAGCATATGGCATCTACGCTTGAGGGCGTTATAATCAAATACGCCGACAGAATAGCATATATCAATCACGATATTGACGACGCACGGCGCGCGGGAATACTCAGTATCTACGATATCCCCAAAGAGATACGCGAGGTGCTCGGTGACGGGCACGGAGAACGAATAAACAAAATGGTAAGCTCGGTAATAGATGCCAGCAAAGATTCGCCGTTTATCAGAATGACTCCCGATGTACAGAAGGCGACTGACGAGCTTAGAAAGTTTTTGTTTGAGAACGTCTACACCAACCCGATAGCAAAGGGAGAAGAGGCAAAGGCGAAAGAAATGCTCGCACGCCTTTTTGAATATTACGTAAAATATCCCGATAAGATGCCTGCACCCTATTCGACCAATCTTAAGACCGAATCGGTCGAGCGCTGCGTGTGCGATTATGTTTCTGCAATGACCGACCGTAACGCTATAGAGCTTTATACCGACCTGTTCATTCCGAAGGTCTGGAGGGGCAAGGCATGATACCGCGCGAGATAATCGAAGAGATAAAGTATCGAAACGACATACAGGATGTCGTTTCCTCGTATGTGACGCTCAAACACGCGGGTTCGAATATGCTCGGTCTTTGCCCGTTTCACAGTGAGAGAACGCCGTCTTTTACGGTTTTTACAAACAACCAGAATTACTATTGCTTCGGATGCGGCGCGGGCGGAGATGTCATAACCTTCATTATGAAGATGGAGAATCTCGAATACACAGCGGCACTTGAGTTTCTTGCAAAACGTGCGGGAATAACAATACCGCAGGATACTTCGGCTCCCCAAAAGAAGGGGGCAATAGACCGCTCACGTATGTTTGATATGAACCGCGATGCGGCAAAATTCTTTAGAAACTGTCTTTTTGATGAGAAGATAGGAAAAGAGGCACGAGAGTATTTGAGTTCGCGAGGGCTTGACAGCACTACGGTAAAGCGCTTCGGACTCGGATATTCCCCGGACAGCTTCAATCTGCTCAGAGACCATATGCACAGACTTGGATATACCGATGAAGAGCTGACGGTCGGTTTTCTTTGCGGGATAAGCAAAAAAACAGGCAAACCCTTCGACTATTTCAGAAACCGCGTGATGTTTCCCATTATTGACGTGTCGGGAAATGTCGTAGCGTTCGGCGGACGTGTTATGGACGGATCGATGCCCAAGTATCTCAACACTTCCGACACACCCGGTTTTAAAAAGAGCCGCAATCTTTTTGCTCTCAATTACGCAAAAAACGCCTGCGCCGAGCAGATGATACTTTGCGAGGGATATATGGATGTTATCGCGCTTCACGCGGTAGGCTTTGGCAATGCCGTGGCGACGCTTGGTACCGCTATTACGCAGGAGCAGGCGCGGATAATGTCGAGATATACCAAAAAGGTGATCATCTCGTACGACAGCGACGACGCAGGTAAGGCAGCGGCCTTTAAAGCAATGAAATATCTTGCAGAGGTCGGACTTGATGTCAAGATACTTAAGATGGACGGTGCAAAGGACCCCGACGAATATATAAAAAAATTCGGCGCGGATAAGTTTAAAAAACTCTTATCCGAGAGCAGAACGAGCTTTGAATACAAGCTTGAGGACGTCCTTGTAAGGTATAACATCCAAAACAACGATGAAAAGATAAAAGCTCTCGGCGAGCTCTGTGCGATCATCTCGGGTGTATATTCCGAGGTCGAACGTGAGATATATATTTCCGAGGTCGCCAAGCGATTTGAACTTCCGCCCGAGATAATCAGAAACGACGTAAAACGTCTCGTTTCCAAAAAGATCAGGGAACGCAAAAAAGAAGAAGGCAAGCGCGCTATGGCAGAGGGGAGCGGATGGGGCGACCGAATCAACGCCGATGCGATGAAGAACATCCACGCCTCAAAGACCGAGGAAGTCATACTCGGACTCATCCTTCTTTTTGATGATCTTCGTGCCTCGGTCGCGGACAAAGAGGTCGAGCTTGATGCCGATGATTTCTTTACCGAGTTCGGACGCCGTGTGTTTGTCGCGGTGCTTGACGGTGAGAAGAACGGCGGATTTGACTTCGGAATGCTCGGTGAGCGCTTTACGCCCGACGAGATCGGAAGGATAACCAAGATAAAAATGTCGCGCGAAAAGCTCACTCAAAACAATTTGCAGGTGCTTCGGGACAGCGCGGCAGCACTTCGAGCCGAACGGGATAAGCAAAAACTGCGCGATTCGGGCAATTTGCTCGACGAGATAAACAGTATAAGAGAAAAAAAGAAAAAGCAAAATAAATGATGTACATACGCGGAAAGGAATTTTCACATGAATAACGAAAAGAAAGTAGATGTGCGTGATCTTATCGAAAAGGGCAAGACAAAGGGCTCGCTCTCTTCAAGCGATATTATGGAAGCTCTTGAAGAGATAGATTACGATATAGATCAAATAGAAAAGATCTACGAGACTCTTGAGAATAACGGTATCGAGGTAACAGGATACTTTGACACCCCCGAATTTGAGGAGGGCGACGGCGATATCGAGCAATATGAGAGCGCTGAGGAAATGGAAAAAATGCTCACGCAGGAAGGTCTTGCAATCGACGACCCTGTACGTATGTACCTCAAGGAGATCGGAAAGGTAGCGTTGCTCGATTCCGAAAAGGAGCTTGAGCTTGCCGAGCGAATGAGCAACGGCGACGAGACCGCCAAAAACGAACTCGTTGAGGCTAACCTCAGACTTGTCGTAAGTATCGCAAAGAGATACGTCGGAAAGGGAATGTTCTTCCTTGATCTTATTCAGGAAGGTAATCTCGGACTTATGAAGGCGGTCGACAAATTCGATTACCGTAAGGGATATAAGTTCTCGACATATGCTACTTGGTGGATAAGACAGGCAATCACACGTGCTATTGCCGACCAGGCAAGAACCATCCGAATCCCCGTCCATATGGTAGAGACGATCCATAAGGTGTCGAGATATTCAAGACAGCTTTTGCAGGAGCAGGGACACGAGGCAAGCGCCGAGGATATTGCGGAAAAGATGGGAATGAGCGCCGACAAGATCAGAGAGATCATGAAGGTCGCACAGGATCCCGTATCGCTTGAAACTCCTATCGGCGAAGAGGAAGACAGCCACCTCGGAGATTTCATTCCCGATGACGATTCTCCCGCACCCGCAGAGGCGGCATCCTACACGCTTCTCAAGGAGCAGCTTGCAGATGTTCTCCACACTCTTACTCCCAGAGAAGAGCATGTTTTGAAGCTTCGTTTCGGACTTGACGACGGCAGACCGAGAACACTTGAAGAGGTGGGAAAAGAATTCAATATCACACGTGAGAGAATACGTCAGATCGAGGCAAAAGCGTTGCGTAAATTGCGTCATCCGAGCCGTTCCAAGCGCCTTAAGGATTATTTGGATTGATAAAAATTTTGTTTGAGTTTTACAAAAAAGCGGCTTGCTTTATGTGTAAAATTCACATTCGATTATCGTAAAAATAAAAAACGAGAAATTATTTTTGTGTAAAATGCCTTGTAATTATTAACACACCGTTACAAATCGTTCAAAAGACGGAAAAAGACCGGCTCTCTTAGGGGAAAATATGCCTTGACAGAATCGCTTATTTGGTGTAAAATAATTAAGTATAATAATTAAAAGTATGTAATTTTCACAAACTTTTCACAAACTTTAAGGAGGAAGAAATCTATGAAGAATAGATGGTTATCTCTGCTTCTTTGCGTAGTACTTGCGCTTTCCGTTTTGACGGGTTGTCAGAGCGAAAGAACAGAAGAAGATATTTTGGCGGATTCTGAAGAGGCATCCCGCGATACGATGACACTTACAATGTGGCTCGTTACCGAAGAGGAAACAACTGCCGAGGCGGTAGGCCTTGTAGAGGAGGCTATCAACAAGATCCTCAAGTCCAAGTATAAGACAAGAGTAGAACTCTCTGTTTTCACAGAGGATGAATATTATGAGGCGCTCGATGCAAAGATCGCTGCTATGGACGAATACATCAATTCCGATGAATACGTCGACGAGGAAGAGGAGTTGTATGACGAGGATGGAAATCCCGTAACGAAGGCTCCCGAAGAGACCGTTCTCAATGAGTACGGTGTTCCCGAGGATAAGTATCCCGAGGTCAAGAGAGATCAGCTCGACATCATTTTCATCGGTGGCTTCGATAACTATATGAAGTACTCCGACGAGCTCTCGATCCTTGAAAGACTTGACGATCAGCTCAAGGCCGGATCCAAGAAGCTCAACAGCTATATAGACCCTGAGTTCTTCTCGGCGCTTTCGGCTAACGGCGGAACATATGCGATCCCGAACAGACACATTATCGGTGAGTACGTATATCTTCTTACAAACCGTGAGCTCGTGGATAAGTATTATTATGATCCCGATAAGCTTACAACTCTTGCAGAGTGCAAGGAATTTATCGAGGAGATTGCAGTAAAAGAAACAGACTATACTCCTATCAAGCAGCTTGACTATCCGCTCTATACCACATACTGGTCCACTGACGGAAACCGCTCGCTTCTCGGTTCGGTAGGTAATGCTTCTACTGCAGAGAGTACATTCCTCTCTATGAGAAATATTCTCACATACTCCAGATACACAGATCAGCTCAAGACAGTTGTCGGTTACAGCGAAAAGGGTTATATTGCTGAAGATCCCGCTGCTGTTGAAAAGTTCGGTGTTGCCGTCATCAGAGGCGGTGCCGATCTTGAGGCTACATACGGTGAAGATTACTATATGACAGTTCTCGAGGCTCCCGTAGCAAATCAGGAAGATATGTTCGAGGCAATGTTCGGTGTAACATTCTATACAAAGGATATTGCAAGAAGTATGGAAGTTATCACACTTCTGAATACAGATCCCACATTCAGAAACCTTCTCCAGTACGGTATTGAGGGCGTGCATTACGAACTCACTGAAGGCGAGGGTGCAGTCAAGAGACTTAACAATGACTATATGATGGATATAGTTAAGACGGGTAACGTCTTCATCGCATATCCCGAAGAGGGACAGCCGCTTGATATTTGGGAGTACGGTAAGAAGCAGAACCTTGATGCTGTTGCATCTCCTTTCAACGGATTCTCCTTCTATGATTCTGAGCTCGATATGGAGCTTATGGGACGCCTTGCAGAGCTTTCGAAGACATACTTCGATAGACTCGACGCTTGCAAGACACTTGAAGAGCTTGAGGCATTCCTTGATGCTGCAAAAACAGAACTCAAGGACAATGAGGATATTAAGAAGGCAACAAGCACCGAAGAGGACGGTTCTCCCAACGCTATCTATAAGGAATGGTACGATATCAAGTACCCGCCGATAGACGAAGAATAATAAAAACGGAGCTATATCGTTTGATATAGCTCCTCTTTTTTATTTTTCGATCTTTGTGTCGCATATGACGGCATCAAGCTCGGTCGTGTTACATAGCATATTGAGGTATCTGTGTCCGATTTTGCTGCTGTCGCACAGCAGGATCTTTTTGTCGGCGTTTTCCATCATTACTCTTCGCACACTGTTTTCAAGTATCGAATTGTCGCTTACCACGCCGCTCTCGTCAATTCCTCGGCATGAGAAAAATGCTATATCTGCGTGGTATTTTTTTAACGTTCCTTCCGCGTCGGGACCAATATAGGAGAGAGATTCGTTCGTTATCTCGCCGCCGCAACAGACCGTTTTTATTCCGAAAGCCGCAAGCTCAATGGCTGTTTTTGCTCCGTTTGTGATAACAAAAATGTTTTTAAGCTTGGCAAGATGCGGCAGAAGATACTGTGCCGTTGTTGAGGCATCAAGCATAATAACATCACCGTCATTTATGAAATGGATAGCTTTAGCTGCGATAAGTTCCTTTTTTTCTTTGTTTTCAAGATCACGTATCGGTAATGGTATTCGCTTGCTTGCCGAATTTTTTTTCAAACTCACAAGCCCTCGCTTGCATACTACGAGATCTTTTTCTTTCATAAGAATAATGTCCCGCCTTACGGTCGGTTCGCTGATAAAAAGCTTATCCGAAAGTTCCTTTACTGTATGATCTCTTGCCTCAAGTAGTTTTATGTACTCATTTTCTCTTGTGTAAATAGCCATATGCTCACCATATAATCATTTTTGACATTATTATAATCGTTTTATGATAATAATGTCAAGACTTTTTTATGATATTGATTTTTTTTTGATTACGCAGTATAATTTACATATACTGTATTCAAGGAGAAACGACAATGAGCAAAATATACATAGAGGGGCATCGCGGATACTGTGCTATGTACCCGGAAAACACGTTGCTCTCATATGAAAAAGCTATTGAGCTTGGTGTTGATGCAATCGAGTTTGACATATGGCTCTCAAAGGATAAAGTGCCTGTGCTTATGCACGATGACGATCCGTGGCGCACCTGCGGCGAAGGCGGAAAAAGACTCAGGGATATGACGCTCGCTGAAATAAAAAAGCTGTGTCCGGCATGTAAAGAGAACTTCAAAGACAAATTTGCGGGCAAAGTAGAGGTGCCGACGCTTTATGAATTTCTTGACCTGGTAAAGGCGAAAAAGCCCGATCTTAAGCTGGGTGTCGAGATAAAGGAATATACCGAGGAGACTGCTGACATTGCGGTTGCCGCCCTTAAGGAGTACGGTTTTTTTGAAAGCTGCTGGTTTTATGCATTCAACGGCCGCATCATTAGATATCTCAAGGAAAAATACGGAGCGCGTACGATGGGGTATCCCGATTTCCAAATGAGAGAGTTTGACGGCTATGACGCGTATGATGAGATCGGTCTTAGTATGAGAATAGTGCGCTCCGAGGTGTTTGAAATATACCGCGACAAGGGGTTGCCTATGCATATGTACTGTGCCGACACCGAGGAAGATGTAAAACTCTGCATAGAAAAAGGTGCGGATCTCATTACAGCAAACGATCCCCGCGCACTTATAAAAATTCTTGGAAAATAAAAAAGGAGAGAATAAAATGGAAAGACATTTTGATCCCAATACGGTCTGCGAATGCGGCAAGGTACATAAGACATCGATAGGCGATGTTGAGATACGCGCCGGCGCGATCGATGCAATTCCCGGCTTGGTGAAAAAATACGGCGGCAAAAAGGTGTTTATTCTTGCTGACTCGAACACATATCCGCTTGCGGGAGATAAGATAAAGGCTGATCTTACAGCGAACGGTATCGGAGTTTCGGAATACGTATTTGCTCCCGGAAGAGTAGTTCCGGACGAGAAGTCTGTCGGTTCGGTGATCCTCGGATATGATGCATCCTGTGATTTTGTTATCGCTATCGGCTCAGGTGTTCTCAACGATATCGGTAAACTTGTTGCAAACTTTGCGAATGTTCCCTATATGATCGTCGCAACGGCGGCATTTATGGACGGTTATGCGGCAGGTACATCCTCTATGGAAGTAAACCACGTTAAAAAGACACTTACTACAAAGTCTCCCGACGTTATAATCGGTGATACGAATATTCTTTGCGGTGCGCCGATACATATGGCTAAGGCGGGTCTTGGCGATATGCTTGCAAAGTACATATCCATCTGCGAATGGCGTATCTCGCACGTTGTAAATGGTGAGTATTATTGTGAGAAGGTCGCTGACTTTACAAGAAAGTGCCTGCGTGGCGCTGTTGATAACGCTCTGGGTCTGCTCAAGGGCGACCACAAGAGTATGGAATACCTCTTTTCGGCGCTTATCAATGCAGGTATCGCAATGGATTATGCGGGATGCTCCCGTCCCGGCGGCGGAGTAGAGCATTATATCTGCTTTATGTGGGATATGCGTGCGCTTGAGTTCGGAACATCCGCATCGTCTCACGGTACGCAGTGCTCACTCGGAACTCTTTATGCGATAAAGGCATATCAGGCACTTAAGAAAAAGATTCCCAATAAGGAAAAGGCACTCGCTTACGTAAATGCCTTCAAATTCGACGATTGGGCAAACGAACTTCGCGGCTTTCTCGGCAAAGGTGCTGAGGCTATGATCGCGCTTGAAGGTAAAGAGAAAAAATACGACAAAGCAAAGCACGCGGCACGCCTTGAGGTTATTATAGATAAATGGGATGAGATCGTTAAGATCATTGACGAGGAGCTTCCCACAAACGAAGAGTTTGAAGCTATCCTTGACAGTATCGAGGCACCCAAGAGTCTTCCTGAGGTGGGACTTGATCCTGCAACCCTTCCAATGGCACTCAAGTGCTCGAAAGATATCCGTGACAAGTACGTGCTTCCCAGACTCCTTTGGGATCTCGGTTTGCTTGATGAGATCTGCGAAGAGATATTTTAAAACTAAAAAAAGAGGATGCAAGAGCATCCTCTTTTTTTAGTTTGCCGCCTCAAGCATATTCTCGATAAAGATCCCGTATCCCGAAGTGGGATCGTTTATGAGAACGTGCGTGACGGCACCGATTATTTTACCGTTTTGAATTATCGGCGAGCCCGACATTCCCTGTACGATCCCGCCGCTTTCGGCGATAAGTGCGGGGTCTGTTACTTTGACAGAGAAGTTTTTAGTGTCAGAGGCTCTTTTGTTTATTGCTGTTATCTCCACACTGTATTTGCAGACCTTGTTATTTGAGAGTGTGCACCAGATATATGCCGGTCCCGTTGTTATCTCGTCAGAGAGTGCTATGGGAAGTGCATCTTCGGGAATATTTTCCGGTAGGGAAGAGAAGGCACCGAATACACCGCAGTCGGTGTTGCCTTGAAGTGTTCCTATCTTGTCTGCCCCGAAATAACCCTTGAGCTCTCCGGGAGTGCCCGAGATTCCTTTCGATATACCGTTTATGGTTACGTTCATTACACTGCCGCGGGATATCGGCATCAACTCTCCGGTGTCAACGTCGCATATTCCGTGACCGAGTCCGGCGAACTCACACGTCCTTGGGTCTATGAATGTTACAGTACCGATGCCGGCACCGCTGTCGCGTATCCACATACCCGTCTTGTACTTGTTTTCCTCGGATGAAAGAGCAGGTTTGACAGTCGTACTGTATTCTTTGCCGTCTCTAAGATAAGTTATGGTGAGATCTTTTCCGCCGCCGGTTTCAATAGCAGAAATAAGCGTGTCAAGACTTTCGATCTTCTTGCCGTCTATCTTTGTTATTACATCCTTTGTGCGGAGTCCCGCATCATATGCAGGGTTGATCTTACCGTTCTTGGTGACAACATCCGAAAAACCGACTACAAGCACGCCCTCAGTAAAAAACTTTACTCCAAACGGCATACCGCCGGGGTAAAGCTTGATGTTTTTATAATAATTTACATCTACATTTTTAAGAGGCAGTATATCGAAAAGCTTTGCTTGCATCCGTGTACTTGAAGCGATAAACGAGTCCTCTTCGGTCAAAAGAGTGCTATCATCCGAAAAGACCTCGTCCGACACTGAGAGTGAGGTGAAAAAATATTCGGGCGGCGCATCACCCGAAAAGGCAGAGATGCTGTCGGGAATTACAATATCAAATACTCCCGCCGCCAGAGAAAAGAGCAGAAGAAGCGAGAGAATGATACCGAGTCCCGTTTGAATTTTTTTATTTTGCATATCAAATGATCTCCATGTCGCAAAAATTACGCTTTTGTGTTTTTTAAACACATATATAATTTGTGCCGCGTGCCTTCTTTTATGTGTAACAATTTTCTTTTTGAAATCCATTTTTTGCTCAAATATATTGACTTTTTTTATAAATACAAATATAATTATTTAGTAAACTAATTAATTTTCCGGAGGCTAAGACAACATGGAAAAAGAGAATCTTCCGCGAAAGATAACTCCGCCGATGCTGATAAATCAGATATCGCGTATGTTTGACGAGCGTATGCGCGAGGTGTTGCCGGCAGGTCATCCTATGACGCAGAACAGTTGCCGTTTTATTATGCGTATGCTGCATCACAACGACGGTGTTACGCAAAATGATATCGTGAAAGAGACGAATATGAAAGCTCCGACAATAAGTGTGGCGTTGCGTAATCTTGAGGACGAGGGGCTTATCAGGCGCGAGTCCGATCCTGCTGATATGCGAAGTGTAAGAGTATATCTTACAGATCACGGACGTGAATTTGACGAGCATTTCAGAGATCAGGTACATTCCCTTGACGACAAGCTGATGCAGGGGATCAGTTCTGAAGAGGGAGAGGAACTGATACGCTTGTTACTTTTGGTAAGAGATAATATCAGCGCCGAAAAAAACAAAAAGGAGAGATCGAAAAATATATGAGAATTGCAAAATACCTTAAACCGTATCTGCTTTTTGCGATCATTTCACCGCTTCTTATGATCGGTGAAGTCGCAGCTGACCTGTGCCTGCCGTATCTTATGTCGTACATCGTTGACTACGGTATAGCAGAGGGCGGTCTTGCCAAGATAGCGGAAGCGCCTATGGCGAAGAATATTATGGATCTGCTTTACGGAGCAGGCTCTTATACTCAGATAAACATTATTCTGACATTCGGCGTGCTTATGCTCGTTATTGTGCTCTTCGGCGGATTTTTTGGAACACTTTGCGCATACACCGCCGCGCGTGCCGCACAGGGATTCGGGCACGATCTGCGTTGCGATTCCTATCGCCGTGTGATGTCGCTCTCGATAGAGCAGACAGATAAATTCACAACAGGCTCGCTTGTAACACGAATGACCAATGATATCAGTATGATGGTCGAATTTATCGAAATGGTACTCCGTATGTTCGTTCGTGCGCCTATGTTTCTTATAGGCGGTTCTATAATGCTTCTTTCGCTTGATATAAAATTCGGTGTAGTGCTTCTTTGTGCTCTGCCCCTGCTTTTGGTAACACTTGCGGTAGTTCTCTCACGTGCGATCCCGATGTACAGCGTAGTACAGAATAAGCTCGACCGCGTTAACTGCGTAGTGCAGGAGAATGTCAGCGGTGCGCGTGTGGTAAAGGCGTATGTGCGCGAAAATTACGAAAACGACCGTTTTCGTACGGCAAATGACGACCTCCGCTCGGTCAATTACCGCGTGCTGAAGCTTATGGCAATAGTTACACCGGTGCTCCACATCGTGCAGAATTTTGCGATAATCGCAATAATATACATAGGCGGCTCTTCTATCTCAGAGGGGTTGGCGGGAATGTCCACAGGTACCGTTATGGCGGCGATAAACTACGTTACCAACGTCATAATGGCGGTTATGAATGTTACTATGATGTTCCAGTCGATCTCCCGCGCTATCGCGTCGGGCAAGCGAATCTGCGAGGTGCTTGATGCGGATCCTGTTATCGTGGGCGGCAACGCAGGGGATGATCTTAACTATATAAACTCTGCTACTCCCGTTATCTCTATGCGGGGTGTCGGATTCCGTTATCCGGGTACGGTCGGACGTCCGGTGCTTCACGATATCAACCTCGATGTCAAACGAGGTGAGACACTTGCCGTTATCGGTGCTACGGGTTGCGGAAAGACCTCTCTTGTGAATCTTATACCGCGTTTTTACGATGCGACCGAAGGAGAGGTCTATATTGACGGCAGACCGATAAAGGAATATGATTTTGAAAAGCTGAGAAGCAAGATCGGATTTGTTATGCAAAAGAGCGAACTCTTTTCTGATACAATTTCAAACAATATCAAATGGGGAAAACCCGATGCAAGCGATGCCGAAGTCGAAGAAGCGGCGCAGACAGCGCAGGCAAAGGATTTTGTCGAGGGTTTTGCCGACCGATACGATAATTTCATTGCGGAAAAGGGCGCTTCGCTCTCGGGCGGACAGAAACAGAGAATGTCTATTGCGCGCGCGATGGTGCGCCGTCCCGAAATACTGATACTTGATGATGCTACTTCGGCGCTCGATCTTGCGACTGAGGCTAAGCTTCAAAAATCTCTCAAAGAAAAAATGGACGGCACGACCGTTATTATGATAGCTCAGCGTATAGCGTCGGTGAAGGGGGCGGACCGCATCGCCGTTATAGAAGACGGAACGATAAAGGATTGCGCACCGCACGATGAGCTGATGAAGATAAGCGCTACATACCGCGATATTTATGAATCCCAGATGAAGAACGGAGGTGCGGCAATTGAATAACGGTGCAAATAAAGGTGCTCCCGAGGGCAACCGCCCGATGGTACATATCGGCGGCCGCGGCCCCGGCGGTCCGATGGGAGCGCGTATGAACGTACAAAAACCCAAAAACGCAAAACAGACCATTGCAAGACTGATTCGTTACATAGGAAAGAACGGCGTGCTTCTTGCGGCTTTGCTCGCACTTATGTTTGTTGTAACGCTTACAGATCTGTTCGGTCCGTTTTTTCAGCAGAAGGCTATCGACACATTTAAGATAGATGGCGACAGGATCACGGTCGATATGGAACAGCTTTTGTTCTTTCTTGCGATAATGATGGCGGCATATGCCGTAAGCGCGTTCCTTTCGTATTTTCAGGGCGTTGTCTCCGCGAAGCTCTCGCAGGGCACCGTCTTTATGATGAGAAACGATCTTTTTCGTAAGATATCCAAACTCCCGATAGGATATACCGATACGCACAAGCACGGAGATATTATGTCGCGTATGACAAACGACGTTGAGAACGTATCAAATGCGATATCACAGTCGATAACTTCGCTCATCTCTTGTGTTATCACGCTTGTCGGCGCGTTTTCGATGATGCTGTATTACAGCTGGCAGATGACGCTTATTGCGCTTATCACGATCCCGCTTTCGATCGGCGTTTCTACAATGCTTGCGAAATTTATGCGCAAGTTCTTTATGCGCCGCCAGAAGCTGCTCGGTCAGCTCAACGGACAGGTCGAGGAGATGGTCACGTCATACAAGACTGTCGTTGCATACGGCAAGGAAAAGAAGGCTGTTGAAGATTTTGCTGTAGTGTCGGAAGAGTTTCGTAAAAACAGCATTTCCGCGCGTGTCTGGGGTTCAATAATGGGTCCGATAATGAACTTTATCGGAAATCTGCAATACGTACTCGTTGCGGCGACAGGCGGATTTCTTATGATCAACGGTGTGGGAAATATCTCTATCGGTAAGATACAGGCGATGCTTCAGTATTCGCGTAAATTTACACACCCGATCAATATGATCGCTAATCAGTATTCGACGATACTTACAGCTCTTGCGGGCGCTGAACGTATCTTTGAGATAATGGACAATGCCGACGAGATCGACGAAGGAAAAGCGAAGATCGATATCGAAACGATGCGCGGTAATATTGAATTCAAGGACATACACTTCTCTTACATCCCCGAAGAGCCTGTGCTCAAGGGCTTTGATCTTTCTGTAAAGGCAGGTCAGAAGATAGCCATAGTCGGAGCTACGGGTTCTGGAAAGACTACCGTGGTAAATCTGCTTACACGGTTCTATGAGCTTGATTCGGGCTCTATTATGATCGACGGCGTGGACATTACCGATATTCCCAAGGACACTCTCAGAAGCTCTATAGCAATCGTTTTGCAGGATACGGTGCTGTTCCGAGATACGATTCGTGCGAATATCAAATACGGTAAGCTTGACGCCGATGATGAGGCAATGAAGCGTGCGGCGGCAATGGCAAAGGCAGACGACTTTATCGAGCGCTTGCCCGACGGATATGACACGGAGCTTGCCGAGGCGGGAAGTAACCTGAGTCAGGGACAGCGGCAGCTTCTCGCGATATCCCGCGCAGTGCTTGCAGATCCCAAGATACTTATACTTGACGAGGCTACATCGAGCGTTGATACAAGAACCGAGATGCATATCCAGCAGGCGATGGTCGCACTTATGAAAAACCGCACGAGCCTTATTATTGCACACAGACTTTCGACTATACGCGATGCCGATGTGATAGTGGTTATCGGCGGCGGTAAGGTCGTTGAAGCGGGCAATCACGAGGAACTTCTTGCGGCAAAGGGCGAGTATTATAAGCTATATCAAAATCAGTTTGCCGGAATACAGACATAATGAGAAAAGCCGAATTTTTGAAAATATGTGCCGAAGAAAATCTGTGTGAGCATTCCCGCACAGGTATCGGTACTTATAAAGAAAAAAGACTTCATATAGTGCTCAAAAAGTATATCGATCCCGATCTGTCTCATCATGAGATCCCGCTGTTCGGCTCGGTCGCAGATATCTTTGACGGAGACCGTATAACCGAGATACAGACGGGAAGTCTGCGTCCGCTTCGTGAAAAACTCGTAAAGTATATTGAGGGCGGATATTACGATGTCGAGGTGGTCTGCCCGATAGCAGAGAAAAAATGGGTCGCGTGGATAGATGCCGAAAGCGGAGATGTTACAAAAAAACGCCCGTCTCCCAAAAAGGGAAGACCGAGCGATATTATCCCCGAACTCTATTATCTGCTTGATCTTATCCCGAGCGGACGGCTTAAACTTCATCTTGTAATGCTTGAGGTGGAAGAATACCGTATGCTTAACGGTTGGAGCTATGACAAAAAGAAGGGATCGACAAGATACGAGCGTATTCCCATAGATATTTTGGGTGAATCGGAACTGACCTCGGTCTTTGATTATGCCTCTCTTATACCCAAGGAGCTTGAATCGGAGTTTACCTCTGCGGATTTCAAAAAAGCTACACGGCTCTCTCCGAGAAAAACGTCCTATTCGCTGAAAACACTTACGCTTATGGGACTTATCGAAAAAGTAGGAAAAAAAGGAAACTCGTATATTTACAGAAAGACATTTCCCGCTTAATAAAGATTTTATTACAGGAATCTTGCAAAAGAGAAATGATCGTTGTATAATTAGACTATAAACTATCTTTTGGAGATCTGCTATGAAGTATTGTACAAAATGCGGAAACGCAATGGGAGATGCCGATGTATTCTGCGCAAGCTGCGGAGCTCAGGCATCAAATACTGTCGGAACGCCTCAGAACACAAACGGCGAAGTCAAATGGTTCGATAAGATGACCGATACCATCAATCGTATGTCGGGAGGCGCGGGAGCCGTGCGTCCGCCGCTCAAATCGATCTTTTCAAAGGTGTTTGAGAAGCACACTTCTGCTGAGTCTGAAGAGATATTCATCTGCGGCACTGCCACGACTACCCCCGAACTTTCCGATGACGGAAAGGCTTGGCCGCATCCTTGGATATGGTCGAGGATATTTCTTGCGTTCTTTGCGGCGTTTATTCTTTTGTATGTGTGTTGCTCAAGCTTTTCGAATACCAATGCTTATCCCGGATTTATGGTTATCGGCTCGTTTATGATGCCTATTGCCACTATGGTCTTCTTCTTTGAGCTTAATACTCCCAAGAATATAAGCTTTTTTACCACTATAAAGCATTTTCTCGTAGGAGGATGCGCTTCACTCGTCGTTACACTGTTGCTCTATGATTTTTTGTCTGTAGAGCTCAACGAGTGGCTCTCGGCTGTCCTTATCGGTATTATTGAAGAATGCGGAAAGCTTGCTATCGTTGCTTTTGTTATCTGGCGTAACAAAAATACAAAATATCTGCTCAACGGCTTGCTTATCGGTGCGGCTATCGGAGCGGGGTTTGCGGCATTTGAATCTGCGGGATATGCGTTTAACACACTTCTTTCCGGCGGATTTGATGAAATGGTCGAGATCATATTCCTTCGCGCGTTCCTTGCTCCCGGCGGACACGTCATATGGGCGGCTATGTCGGGATATGCAATAATGCTCGTGAAGGGGAACAAGGAGCTCTCTATGGGCTTTATAAATCAAAAATCCTTCTGGAAGGTATTTTGGATACCGATCGCCCTTCATGCTGTTTGGGATATGCCAATACAGCTCGGTGAGAGTATGGTCGCGGTCCTTATTCCCGTCATACTTCTTTCGATAATCGGCTGGGTGGTCATCTTTGTGTTTATCGGAAACTCGCTCTCGCAGATCGAGAAGATACTGAATGCTCCTGCAGATACAGGGATCGAAACTGTAAACGCTAATATATAAAAAATCCGCAGACCCCAAGGTCTGCGGATTTTTTTATGTTATCTTATTTCGACATTGACTTTCTTGCCGCAGGAATTGGCTGCCGCTTTCATAACTGTTCTGATAGCCTTTGCTACCTTGCCGTGCTTACCAATTACCATTCCCATATCATCGGGAGCGACGCTTAATACAAGCTTTACGTTATTATCGTCATCGGAGGGTTCTTCTATTACAGTAACCTCATCGGGGGAAACGACGATCGCTTTGACAATGTCATACAACACTTGTTTGAGATCGATCATTCTCATAACCGCAGGCAATGATTATTGCCCGCTCCTCCTGTTAACGATTATTTTATAACTTCGCTCTTCTTAAGAAGTGCCTTAACTGTATCTGTGGGCTGAGCACCGTTCTTGAGCCACTGTGCTGCCTTCTCTGCATCTACCTTGATCTCAGCGGGAGATGTGAGGGGGTTGTAAGTACCGATCTCTTCGATGAATCTACCGTCGCGGGGGAATCTGGAATCCGCAACTACGATACGGTAAAAGGGCGACTTCTTTGCGCCCATTCTCTTAAGTCTGATTTTAACTGCCATTTTGTTTTTCCTCCAAAAATATATAATAAATTATTTTTTATATAAAAACCCGTTAAAACGGAATTTTCATCTTGCCGAAACGACCCTTTTTACCCTGATTTGCAAATTGCTTCATCAGTTTCTGTGTCTGGTCGAATTGCTTTAAGAGTCTGTTGACCTCTTCTACGCTCACACCGCTGCCTGCCGCAATACGCTTCTTTCTTGAGGCGTTTATGATCTCGGGCTTGGTGCGTTCTTTTTTTGTCATCGAGAGGATGATCGCTTCTGTGCGCGCGATCTGCTTTTCGTCGATCTTGGCGTCCTTGAGCGCTCTAGGCTTTATTCCCGGCATCATACCGAGAAGTGAGTCCATCGAACCCATATTTTTGATCTGCTTGAACTGATCAAGGTAATCTTCAAGTGTGAAGCTCGATTCTCTGATCTTTTTTTCAAGCTCGACCGCCTTCTTCTCGTCGAATGCGGCTTCCGCCTTTTCGATAATGGGTTCAAAATCCTTCGATCTGTGCGACATTT
>CAYZHW010000013.1:0-19842 GCA_964478105.1 uncultured Lachnospiraceae bacterium
GACGGCTCATAAAAAGATATCTGGTCTCATCGCACACGTGGTCCTCAAGACTTGTATCAAGATCTTCAGGCCGTGTCTCTGAATACATCATCAGCGGCACCGTACGTATAAAAGCATTGCATCCCTTGAATACATACATCATCGGATATCCCCGATCATCAAAACGCATCCTGTAATGAAACTGCATCCATCCGGGTATACGGTTGTTGTCTGCGGGCGTGAAGTATATCCCGTATTTCATTGCCGTCTCTGCTATGCTTTCTCCTCGCGACTTATCCCATATTGCAGGATCCGCCACGCTGTCTACGATCTTACGATCCTTCAACCACGGATGTTCCCTTTCAAACTCGCTTATCTTTTTGAATTGCTCATCGGGTGACCACTTAACGCCCTCATTGGGTGTCTGTGTGCATCCGTATATTTCAAGTATTCTGTATAGCACTCCGTCGTAATCGCACGCCCAATATCCGAGCGAAAAAGGTCTGTGATATCCAAAATCGTAAGAGCGCATAACAGTCCACCCGCGCTTGTCTCCCGAATTTATATCGAATGGCTCGATCACATGAGTAAATCGCCGTTGATCATATGCCTCTTCAGGCGTGATGCCCGCATCCTTGCACAAAGCGAGATCAGGAGTAATACGAAACTCCTCAAAGAACTGTCCCTCAAATATATCCCAACGTCCGTGTAACCAAGCATCACGCAACTTCGAAGGAAGCGACTCAAGCTGCTTGATATAGTCCGGCTGACTCTTCATCAGAGCCTTGTTGTCAGTCACAAGCGCCTGTATAAACTCGTAATCGCCGGGGTCCTCTCCCTCTTCATATCTGCGATCTATAAAAAGTCGTTTTATGTATCCGTGAGACGCTCCGCCCGGGTTACACGTGTAATATATCCGCTTGGGAAAATCGTTTACGCCACGAACGCAAGCCGTGATCTTTTTGATCCACATTTCTTGAAGCTGTGTCGCCTCATCGAGAAAGATAACGTCATATTCCGCACCTTGATATTGGTCGAGATCTGCATCGTTGTTGCAATAACCGAATTTTATGGTGCTTCCGTTTCCGAAAGTAAACACTTTCTCACTTTTGTTGTATCGCGCGACACCAAAAAGATCGCTCCTCAGCTCGTTTATATGGTTGTTTACAAGTTCGGGATAAGTACGTCGGACTATCAGCGTTTTTATCCCTGGAAATCGAAAGCACAGCCTTTTTGCCTTGTCTCTTACCGCCCAGCTTTTTCCGCCGCCTCGAGCGCCTCCGTACGCAACGTGCTTCTTGTGTGATGCCAAAAACAGCTTCTGTCTGTCATTCGGCATATCTACGACCAAGGTCTTTTTACTCATTCCATTCCTCCGGCCCCGCCTTAAACACAATCGAAATCTCGTTCAAGTTGTCCGCGCCACTCTCGACTTGCTTTTCAAGGTTGGCTATACGCGCTTCTTGCTCCCGCCTGTCTGCGGCGCTCTTAACCCCCTTGCATTCTTTTATGTATTTAAGTGCAGTCGCCATCTCTTTCAACGTGTTAGGAGTCCACGCAGATGTATTCTCTATCGTCTTTACTGCTTTATCAAGAAGCTTGTTGACTGCACTGTAATACTTTTTGTCTATCTTTACACCTTCGGAGGATACTGAATTTATAATTTTAGATGTCTTTTTGGCTTCTGCTTGGCTTCTAAGCTCTCCCCACTTTTCGCGCGTTGCGTTCTTTTGAAGAGTCGTCTTTGAAACCTCATATTTTTCGGCAAGCTTTCTGTAGCTCGTGCCGCCCGCAATATATTCTGCTTTTATTTTGTCTTTGACCTCGTCCCAAACCACAGAATGCCTCCTTTCGCCTAGTATAAATCAATAATAGCAGAAAGAAAGTCCAAACCTAAACCAACCCCTCCCCTAAAAAAATAAAAAAAGAAGAGAGACATTAAGTCTCTCCCCATTTTCCGTCGAGCATCCTATGCACAAGACACTCAGAACATCGAATCACGTCATTACAAAACCACTTCTTATAGGCCCGTTGCGCATCGACCGACCCAAACACTATATGCGTGCTTGTCCCGGGCTCAACCCCCTCGCACTTGATCCTGTTCTCGTCGTTGGATCGGTAGTATGGACAAGCTACATACTTAGCATCGCTATGCATATATCACCTCTCGTATCTTTCCTTGAGCTGCCGTATAATTTCACCGCCATACGCGTTTCCACAGATCTCTATAAAATCCGCGACCGTGTACATCTCGTTCAGATCCAACCCCTTTGACTTGACGAACTCCTTTCGTCCCATCTCGCACGATCCCGTGAGATAATGGTGCCATTCAAAGAAGTCTTTTCCCGAATATTCCTTGTCCGCTTCAAACTTCTCACAAAATTTGTCTATAGCTTCGTCCGGATCCATATTCTCAAACATCTTTGCTTGAAGTGCCTCGCGCGCTTTTTCTCTCGTTTCACCGTGAGCAAACAAGCCGTCTCCTTTTACCACATAGCAGGGCGTGAGCGTGAAGTCTTCGCCGAGTATAGATCCCTTTGCAAGCGGCAGCTTTATCGCTGTGATCAACGTTGCAACGCCGTCTATGTAAAAGACCTCTTGCCCGTTAAAAGATTTTAAGCCGCAGCCGTCGCCGTAGCCGTCGCCGTAGCCGTCGCCGTAGCCGGAGCCGCAGCCGTAGCCGTCGCCGTAGCCGTAGCCGTCGCCGGAGCCGCAGCCGTAGCCGTCGCCGGAGCCGCAGCCGTAGCCGTAGCCGCAGCCGGAGCCGCAGCCGTAGCCGCAGCCGGAGCTGCAGCCGGAGCCGTAGCCGCAGCCGGAGCGATTATCCACTCTTAACCATTTCCTTACATCTTCCATGTCGGCACTCTCTCAATGCTCTCGACCGCCTTGTCTGTGCAAGGTATAATTTCGATAGCATCCAATATAGCGATCTCATCCACCGTTACCGTGAATTTGCAGGATCTCGGTTTCACCGTGCCCTCTGTCGCCAACTGCGATATCGACGCAGCTCCATCCCAATACCACAAACGGCGGCACGCTCCGAGCGTCACTTCGCGACCTTCCTTTGCTTTAAGCGTTCCAAAGAACACTCCACTTCTGTCTCCTCTTACGATTACCTTCTTGTTAAGCATATTTTTGTTACTCCTTTGTTTTTATTATTTTTTTAATTATAATTCTGTTTCCATAAACTTCACAAATTCCTCATAGTATTTCTTTTTGAGTTCGTCAATCGCACTTTCAAGATCACAGTCATAAGATTTTTGTACAAAGTCTTGACCTTGATAATGCTGTTCTGTTGAATAGTCGTCAAGAATTTTTTTAATCTCCGCAAAAATCTCCCTCGCAACCTCGCTCTGCTTGCGATATCCTGCTTCACACAAGATTTTTATTTTGGGAATAGTGAAACAACCACCGTGCCTACCGCCACACTCTCGGCAACTATTGGGCTTGTTTGCCATTTCGCATACAAGGAACGCCGTTTCCTCAATCTGCTTTTCTCTGCTCACGGCCCATCTCCTCCAATCTGTGAGCTACGATATAATCGGGCGCACGCCAATCGACCACACTCACGCGCTCATACTCGCACTGCGTCGTACTGTTCGCCCTCATATCGTGCAAAATAATACTGTTTCGCACCGGCTCTCCCGGTTCGTTCATATGTAACAGTCCGCACGCATAATACTGTACGCCCTCGCTCTCACATATCGAATGCAACGACACCGCAAGCCGCGCCTCCCCTCCTCACTTGATCTCTTTACCGAATGCCCGATTCTTTTTCGCCATACGCTCGTGCAGCTCTTTTCGGTATACGTAATAATCGGCGTTTTTCCGCCGCTTCTTGTTCTCATAATCGAGATACGCACGGTATATCTCCCAACGTCTGCATCTCGCATGACACCCGAGCACCCTGTCGGGACAGTCCCTCGCACACGGATTCTTCACGAACGCTCCCACAAAGTCCTCGTGGCCTTGAGTATATCGTCATAGCGGGGCTTCTCGCGTCTCCATATTATGCGGCGCCGGATCTGCCACCACGGCGGCTTGTCCCTCTCCCAAAGCTCAAGCGCGTCAACATAACAGCGCCACGCCCAGGAGCGTATCCTCTTATGTACCTTTTCACTCATAGCATTCCTCCTCGTCTCCGTCCGCCTCTTCGCGATATGCATGATAATAAAGGTGCCCCAAGTTCTCGGCAAGCTTGATTATCTTTTTCAGCTCTCTCGAATCAAGGGTAAATTTCAGCGTAGATCTCACCTTGGTTACAAGTCCGACCGATACGATAAGCTCACCGCCGTCCTTTTCATCGTCTTCGTTTCCGAATACAGTCAGCTGAGGATTCGGCGTGATCTTCACGCAAAACGGATATTTCTTGTCGTCTATCTCTACCAGGTGTCCCGAGCCCGCAGAGCAAAAGCTTTTTAAGCTCTTGACCGCAAACTCATAACTCTTTTTTGCTCGTTTATCCTTTGACATTTTTTCTCACTCCTTATTTTATTTTTCGATCCTTCTTTGCCATATCGAGTATGGCTTGATAATGCGTCCTTTTTGTAAAGCACTGCCCCTTCTCCTCGCAATCGGCAAAGAAAAAAATCGCTCTCAGTTTCAAACCCCAATGCACCTATTTTTTTAACTTGCATCGGTTTTCCTCCGTTGGCAGAATAAACAACGTCGCCAACCTTTAACAGCTTTTTTATTTTCTCACTCATATTGTCCCCCTGTCAAAACGGCAATTCATCGTCTTCTGCCTCCTCTATGCGCGTCTCGAGCTTTTCTCCCTGTCCTTTGGCTCGCCCGGGCGGAAACGATATGTTCTCACAAACCACCTCATAGCTTTTTCTTTTGTTGCCCTCCTTTGTCGTGTATGTCTTTGATTTAAGCTGACCGACTATCTCAATACCGTCACCCTTGCGAAAATATTTCGTCAAGAACTCTGCCGTCTCCCTCCAGGCAACCGCCTCAAAAAAGTCCGCAGTATCCTTTCCAGCGTTCCAAGCCACCGAAAAATTACACACCGACAACCCCGATGTCGTTATCCTAAGCTCAGGATCAGCCGTCAGCCGGCCCGATAATATCACCTTATTTATTGCCATCAGCTACCACATCCCCCGTTCTTTTTGTATTCATCAAACCTTCTTTGCTCCTTAGCCAATGCTGCTGCGAAAAAATCATCCCCGTCAAATGAACTGACACCGTCTTTCTTTTCAGCCTTTGTATTGATACTCTCCGCGTGTGAAGAAAGAGAATTTACAACGCGAGATTTTTCATTATCCTTTCTTGCCCAAGAACGTATAGTAGCAAGATGATTTTTGTAGTTCTTTCCCGTACTCGCTATGTAAGAGGACAATCGCTCGATACGGTCCTCATAATCATACGGGAACTCCTTTTTCAGCTTGTCCATATCTTCATCCGAAAGAAAAACGTTTTTATATTCGCCGTATTTATGCCTTATCGGCTGCCTCTCTTTTTCTTTATATATTTCTTTTTGAGATATACTATCCTTATCTATACTATCCTTACCTGTGGCAACCGTTTGGCAACCGTTTGGCAACCATTTGGCAACCGTTTGGCAACCATTTGGCGACAATTTTTCAACTTCGGATAATGTATAACTACCGTTTTCCTTGATATTTAATAGTGCAAGTTCCTCTTTAAAATTTGTCGGCGTATATCTGTCCTTTCGTATTGTGTTATGTAATCGCCAGTGCTTTATAACGATTACTCCGTTTTCAAACCTTATTATGAATTTCTTCGCCATAAGGATTTTTAGATCGTCTGCATTTGCGTGAGCTTTAAACATCGCTATTTGGATTTGGTTATTAAATCCGTCATCGTCTGCCGCTTGGTTAAGATGAAAGTAAAGCGCCTGCGCAGTAGATGACATTTCATAAAACGTATCGCTATCGGTTATCTTTTTTGAGAACATTCGGCGTTCCGCCATTATCGTTTAATCTCTCCTCTCCTCATTAACGTTTTTTATTTGATTGTCGTCTGATTGCGATTTCCGATTTTTTACGTCCTAAGTCAAGTGCCGGTTTTATAAGATTAAAAACAATTGACGCAGCAGGTGAGAGCCCCGTCACAACTTCATCGCGTATCGCATAATAAGAAATCGCACGATAAACTTCCAGTTGATTTTCATCGGGAAGCTCGTCGATTGCATCAAGATATGATTTGTAAAAAGTATACTGATTACGCATTTTATTCACCGTTTTCTCCATTTCGTTTTACTCCTTTTTTTCTTTTTCGCACGCCGTAACCAACACGTGGCTCGGCACAACCTTTTTCACTTTTCTTATAAACTCATTCTCTCGGCTCATTCTGTCCGATAAGTGCAGCAGATGTATCTCCCGACATTCCGACAGATCCAAGGAGGAAAGATAATCGCAGAGCGTATCTATCTCCATATGCGCGTTCTCAATACGCCGTTTCACCTTTTCGGGAAGCTTCTCGCTCCTTTCAAGCACTGCGCGGTCATAATTTGCCTCAATGGCAAGAATGTTCACCTCGGGGAACTTATACCTAAGATTTACCGTATCGGTCGCAAAGACCAAAATTTCCCCATCAGCGCGGCTCTTCAGAACAAAGCCAAGCGGCTCGGCGGCATCGTGAAAGGTCGCAAAAGGGACGATATCGAAGCTGCCGACCGTAAACTGCTCGCGGTCCGCTATTATCTCGGCGCACGAAAGCCCGAGCTCGTCCGCCGTCCCCTCGCTCATATATACCGTCATTCCGCGAGAAATAAGCTCATTTACGCACTTTGAGTGGTCTCCTAACCGTGTGAATGGCTGACAAGACAAGCCGATATGTCGGACAAAGAAAAGCCAATCATTTTGCTCAATTTTCGCAAAGATACACCGCACTCAAGTAAAATACGAGTATTCCCATCATCCACTATGTAAACATTACCGTGGGAACTGCTTGCCAATGCTTCAAACTTCACACTTCATCACCTCACTTTCGCAAGAAAAAGTCCAAATATACCCACCTGCTTGTTTGCGCACTGCTCCTTTTTTGTTAAATGGGGTTTTGGAAGCAACCTGAAGAATATTTCTTTGACACACCCCGGAAACCACACTTGCAATCTTAGCATTTGCATATTCTCCAACAAGAACTCCAGCCAGAGTATACTGAAAAATTCTTTTTGGCTTTTTGTACATATTATAAAAATTCATCCCTGTTACAATTTGTGGGAGTTGTTTTTTTGTCTCTTTGTAATGCTCTTTCTTGCTCAATAGCATCAAGTTGGTAACGTGATTGTTTTGCTTATTACCATCGATATGATGCACCTCATATCCTTGAATAAGCGGAGCAATGAAAGCTTCAGCAACAAGCCTGTGTATTCGTCTTGTGTGACGGTTTCCACACTTGTCAATAAGCCCCAGCGACAAATATCCTCCCTGTCCATTTTTTACAGATAATTCACGCCCTGCTTCCTCGCCGCTTAAAAAGCTTCTCACTTTTCCATGATTTGATATCTGATACCGCCCTTCAAATCCTTTTACCCACTTCCATTCTTCCATCATATCGGGCACTCTGCCTTTCTTTGCGGCGCGCTCAGCTCGACCTTTATCTCGTCGGTCGGCGCGTGCTCCTTTTGATACTCGCTCGAATGCTTGATCTTGTCCTGTATCCACTCGGGAAGCTTGCCAAACACCTCATCGTCCCAGGCCTGCATATCCCACTTTACGGGCTCGCTCACACTTTCGGGCGCAGTCAAGCCTTTGGGAAGAGGCATAAGATTTGCAACGTTCGAATACTCTCCCGATTCACTTAGCACTACCTGCAGCTGACAAGGCTTGCCTACCTGATCGAAGAGATCCACCTCTCCGAACTCCTCGTCGCTGTAGCTTTTTCCGTTCCAGGATTCAAGAAAGCTCCTCATATTTCCTTTTTTGCTCGAACTTATCGCAAACTCCTTTGAGAGCTGACGCGGCTTGTTCTCACCGTCTATCTCAATAAGCTCGGTCGGAAGCTCCCACAAGAAAAGGCACTTGTTCGCGTAGGTCTTAAATTTTTCTGAATACTGCTCTCCGAGGTCTATCACCCCGACACATACCGCCATATACACCCCTGGCTCGACCGCGGGAATCTTCGGCTTTGCTCTGTCCTTAATTTTCATATTCACACCTCAACGTCTTGTCATTTTCGCTTACTACAAGACGGATCATCTGTCCGCCCGATTTTTCAAGTCTTGTCACACTCTCCGCATTGTCGATAAAAAGCGGCACGCTCACGCCGTATGCCTTGGAAAGCGTGTTTATAATGTCGATACCGACGTTGATCTTCGCGCCCGTGTTCAGCCCCATATAAGGAACTCCGTCATATACTACATCGCATCTGTCCTCGATCCCGCCGTTTACCCGCTCGCGAAACAGTCTGAAGCGAGCGAGCTTAAAGTGACTGTTTATGCTCTCCTCGATAAACTTCGCCTTGTATCTTGAGAACTCATCGATAAGGAAAAGCATTCCTTCTATCGCCTCGAGCGCGGCTGCAGCATTCTTTGCATCCTCGCGAAGCTCGTCGACTCTCGCGGATGAATAAGCGAGAAGAGCTTCCTTCCCGATAAGCTCTCCGAGCGCACTCATCTCCTTTTTTACCTCCGCAAGCTCGCCCGAGAGCTTGTTTTTGACCTTGCCGCCCGAAATAGAGAGATCCGCGATCTCGCGTTTCAGCACATCCGATTTTATAGTAAGCTCCGCACGCTTCTCGGCATATCCGGGCATATCCACGGCCTCGACCTCATCCTTTTCAAGTGCCTCTGCCTTTGCCTTGAGCTCCTTTGACCTTGTGTCGATCTCTGCAATCTCCTCTCCGAGACGTTCGATGCTCTCCTTTGCCGATGCAAGAGAAGCTTTGTTCGCATTTGCCGTCTGCTCTATCTCGCGAAGGCGGAGGGCCTTTTTCGCCTCAAATTCTGCCGCCGCAACCTCTATCTGATCGGACGGTAGTGACTGCCCGCAGGTCGGACACTTTTTCGGCGTAAACTCCTCATCGGAGACAGCACACCAACGTCCGCGCGCCCCCTCTATCTCGCGCTCATAACCGTGGCACGCGGCCTCGAGCGAAGCAAGTGACACCAGCTTTCTCTTTTTCTGTTCCTCAAGATAGCTCGCCTCTTTTAAGAGGGCGGCAGGATCGGGCCCGTTTCCCTTTTGCGATGCTATGTGCAAAGCGTTCTCTCTCTCAAGAAGCGAGAGCGAATTTTTCACCTCCAAAAGCTCGGTTTGCTTCTTTTCTATGGCAGAATCGTGCTCAATGGCAAGTATCTCGGCAGAGATCTTCTCACTCTTTGCCGAAAGCACGGCAAGAGAAGCTCTCGCCCCGTCAAAATCGAGTCCGCTTATGTCGGAAATAGTCTTCTCGCACTCGGATATACGTGCGGGAATCTCGCTCTTGGCACCCAAAAATCCTTTTTTCTCGGCAAGAAGCTTCTTCTTGTAATCATCTACCCCAAGCTTGCCTTTACCCTCGGCCAGAGGCAAAAATTTCGCCTCACGCGCAATTATTTCATCGTCGGAAAGAACGCCGGCAACATCAAAAAGCACACGGCGGCGCTCCTGCCAGCTTATTCCCTCGGCAAAATGATCCACCGACGTAAGAAGCAGGAATGTATCCTCGTCGACAAGCTCATCCACCTTGTCGGAAAAGACAAACTTTTTCACCGGGACACCGTCTATGTAATATTCGCTCGTGTTCCCCTCAAAGCTCGCCTCTCCGACACCGCGCTTGACCGCCCATACCTCGCGGTAGGTGCGGCGAAGCGTAATAAGCTCCCCGTCGACCGAGAACGTGACCTCGACCGACGTCTCGGCGTCATGATCTGCAACCTCACCAAACTCGTTAAGAGGTTTTATCTCGATATTCTTCTCTCCGTTGCCGTGACTGTCGCGGCCGAAGAGCAGCCACACGAGCGCATCGTACACACTTGTTTTGCCCGAAGCATTGTCGCCGTATATTGACGTATTCTCCCCGGCAGGCGTCAGCGTGAGTGCCTTATGACACTTGAAATTTTCAAGCGTCAATCTTTCAATTACAATATTCTTCATTCGCCCCAGCCCTCCGCATCATACATCGACTCTATCTTTTCGCACGTGATGCCGCGCGAGAGCAATTCCGCACCCTCACGCTCAAGTCCGCGAAGATACGAAAGATATTCGCGCCTATCCTCTTTGAACTTCGCATACTTGCGTGCTACTTCTACCTCTTCCGAAACCTTCAATCTTGATATTTCCCTTTCAACTCTGTTATCGTAGCTAAAACTATACATTTTCAATTACTCCTTTTTTATTCTTCTCTTGATTTTTTTGCACTTTTGCTTTATAATAGGAGTAGTCAGATGTTCGTGTTTGACTACTCCTATCTGGGAATCGGTGCGCTCACACCGATTCCTTTTTCTATGCGTTCGCACTCGTCAAGGCAAATAACCCCGCAAACGAGAGTACACACCGCACGACCATCTCGCCGACCGAGATCTCACCAAGCTCACACGCGCCGACAGATCCCACTATGTACGCACCGAGAAGAGCCGCGATGCACACAGAAATTACTTTTAACGTCTTTTTCATTCTTCCCTCTCTTTTAGTCCACCGTAACCTTTACGCCCTTTTCTTTCTCAAGCCATTCCATATACGCTATGTACTCGTCGGGATGACGAGCAAAATAATTACTCACCACCCTCGACAACCGCTCGGACATCACCTTAAGTGCATCCTCGGGGATCTTGTCGACCTCGACACCGTTGAGAAAGATCTTATTTTTCACAGGCTCCGACACACTCTTTGCTTTTGCCATAGTAAATCTCCTTTCATTTTCGTCAATAACATCATATGATGTTATAACTTGTCTCATCTCCTCACTCCTTGTCCTTTTCTTCCTTAAGAAGCTCACTCACACTCACCTCAAGGGCACGTGCGACCTTTATGATCGTCTTTAGCGTCATACCGTCCGCCGTTCCTATCTCAAGCCGCCTTATAGCCGAGAGCCCTACCCCCGCTGCCTTTGCAAGCTCCGCCTGCGTCATTCCTTTGCTTTTTCTAAATTCCAATACTCTTGTTTTCATTTTCCTTTTTACTCCTTCTTTTTATGTTTTTCATAATAAGATTGGCACTCGCCAAGCATCGCCTCAAGTTCTTTTGCCAACCTACATAAGCTCGTAAACAGCGCTTCTGCTGTTTTTCCATCAAAGTATTTAATGTCAAAAGCAAGCGTCTCTCTCTCCTCTGTACCGGCAAAATAGCTTTCGTAAAAATGATCCATCAACACTGAAAGGTGTTCAGCTAAGACGCTCGGATGAAACGTAACTGCATTCAAGCAAAAAGCCATCTCTTTTGTCTTTACTGTGTTTACCAATTCCATATAGTTGTCTGTTCTTCTTTCCATTTTTCTTTTTCTCCTTGACTTTTTCTGCCCTACCGTGTATAATCAAGGGTGTCGGGGGAGTAAGGCTTCCCCCGCGCCCTTTGGGGTTAACAGTGAGTGGTTCATTGGTAGTGTGCACTCACTGTTTTTTTTACCCTAATTGTTTTTTTACCATAGTTTTTACGCGGAATCATAACCTCGTTATATGTGTTTTCAAGTCCACCAAACTTATTTATATAGTACTGTTCTCGTTTCCACAATAACGATTCATCTGCAACCTTCTCCAACAATTCCGCCTTAAGAACTACACCTTGTTTAACAGCATCTGCCATTTTTTTGTTAACATGACCGCTGCCCCAACCACGTTTTACAAAAGATAAATGCGTTTTATGAAAAATTATCCTTGTTTTCACGTGAATAGAAGAACCCACGTAACGCTTTCCTTTTTCATCAACAAGCGCATAAATACCGCAAGAATCATAATCCGGTATTTCCGTTACTACAACCGGTATATTTTTTCTTTTTTGCTGAATCATAACTTAATAGCCAAAGCGATCAATACTATTGCAAGGCCGACAAACCTAAGCGATTCATAAGCTAACCATAAAACATTTTTCACTTGACACCCTCCTTCCTTTATGATATAATGGGGTCAAGGATGGGGTCAGATCAAAAATCCTTCCCCGATCCCCTTACTCTTCGTTTACTTGAAGAGTTCGATTAAGATTAAAATCCAGCCTGCGAAGGATATAATCTCAATCATAAGCTTGTTAAGTTGTTGCACCAACTTAATGAGCTTTTTTATTTTTTCATCCGCCTTGCCCATAAGCATCACCTCCTGATGAGTATATTGTAGCATACTTGTGCAAGTATTTCAACTTGGAATAATTCACAAACTTGTATGAGCGTTTTTGTGCATTTTTCCTACTTGTGCAAGTATTGAATATATGATATAATGTAGACAAGGAGGTGAATAATATGGGAAAGACATCGTCTGCTGTAAAAAACAGATATAATGACAAAACATACGATAGAATCAATCTACTTGTCCCCAAAGGACACAAAGAAAAAATCAAAGCTCACGCCGACAATCACAATGAAAGCGTAAACGGCTTTATTCAAAGAGCAATAAATGAAACAATGGAAAAAGATGAAACAAATAACTAACCTCACGGGGAGCAAACGCTCTCCGTTTTTTATTTTTCAACACACGGCAAAATGCCATTGCGCTTTAAAAGCTCGTAGAGCGCAAGCCGCCCCTTTTGAGTCCACTTAGTCTCCATAACTACGTCCGGTCTGCCGTCCGAGCGAGTAATGTTGATGTTTTGCTATGCGTCCATCCTTTGTTTTGGTGTGCCGAATATAGCAGCCATTGTCCCGACTGCTTGTATTGAACGTGCAGATCAGCGAGAATACGATTAAGATTAGTGCCACTCATACCGTAATCTTTTGCGATCTGCGTAATAGTAACAAGTCCCTTGTTGTTGAGTATAATATCCACGTACTCGGCTTTAGGTGTAAGCTCACCAATGATCTGTTTTTGCGAAGCAATAATCTTGTTTTTCTCTTCGATACGCCTTTGAGCCACAAGTAAAGCTCTCTCCATTAGTTCATCGTCACTCATACTCTCTTGTCCTGCTATGTATCCGCCGTGTTTGCGTATCGAGGGAAGTACATCGTGTGTAATCCAACGCTTGAATTTTTTGAGCTTCGCGATTCTATCATTTATAGCGTGCTCGTTTTGTGACACACCCTTTGCTTTTTGCGGTTGCATATTAAATAGTAATGTGTACAAACCGCTTTCGTTAATGATGATCATGTTTTGACTTCCACCGAGGGTAGTCATTTGTGATACACCCTTTTCATCTTCATCGAGAGCGGCAAGACTTCTTCGATAATTTGTATCTCCGAATGCTTCGCAAACATCTTTTCCGGCAAACCACGGCTCATCATCAATCGTGATTGTCCTCACAGCTCCAAACTCATTATGCTCAAAAATTTTTAATTCGTTCATTTTAACTACTCCTTCTTTTTTGTTGGCCTTTGTTTTTAATAAACTCACTCGCAATAGTAACCGCTCTATCAAACACCTCAAGAGCTTTTGCAGATGCGTCGGGGAAACGCTCTGTTATATCCTTTCTAATAGCTTCTTGAGCTTTGCTCGAACTCCCTTCACGCTCGATGTAGTCGCAAGCTATCGATATAAGATCTCGTACAGATTGATAATCCTCAAGACTCCACTTTGTCTTACATTTCCGCTCGCTTGGAAGCGCTTTATTCTGCATCCTCAGCCCTCACAACAAGCTCGTCAACTGTACACCCCATAAGCTCCGCAATCTCGCAAGCTATAATAAGAGACGGTTGCTTGATGCCGACAAGAATATGTCTCACCGCTCCCTCTGTCACTCCAAGCTTTTTGGCCAAAGCAACGTTAGTGATGTTGTTTTCTTTCATAAACAAAGCAACTTTTTTTCCGTTAAACAAATACTTTCCCTCCTCTTTTTATAAAATCGTACCCGAGTATTGACAAAAAACTCTTTCTTGCGATATAATGAATGTACCGGTATAAAAACCCGTACGGTACAGAAAGGCGGTGGTCATTATACTCAGTTTCATTATTGAGAAAATGATACGCATTCTGTGTCCTCCGAAAGCTGAATGTCTGTTTGCCTATTACATTAGGTGACGTTTCGTCCGCGTGGACATTCAGGGCCTGAGCTAAGCAACCGTTGCCAAGGTTATAATCAGACCGCTCGCGGTCGGCTAAACAAGATGCGAAACACCTGATTATTGCGCTCGACAGAGGACAAAGGACAGCTTCGGCGGCAGTGTGTGGCAACACACTGCCAATGAGTAAGTCCTTTCAATACTCGGGTACGATATTATTATAACTTAGCAAACTTAGAAAGTCAATACAAAAAACTAAGTTTATATATTTTTTGTAAATAGTGCATAAACTAAGTTTACTAATTTTGTGAAGATTGGAAAAAATATGTTCAAAAAGATTTTTATTGATTTATGCAACTCAAAAAAGGAGTCTCCTACGGCGGTCTGTATGAAGTTGGGGTTATCTAATGCGGCATTTTCCTCTTGGACGGATAATACCGTTCCACGCAAGGCTACTTTGCAACGTATTGCGGATTATTTTGGAGTGTCAGTCGATTATCTTTTGGGTGAAACCGACCAAAATGAAAAAATCCCCGTCGTAGTTAGCGACGAGGATTTAAAGATAGCCCTCTTTGGCGGCGACACCGAGGTCACCGACGAAATGTGGCACGAGGTAATGAACTATGCTGAATTTATCAAACAGAAATACGGCAAAAATTGAACAACTTTATAAGTTGGCCGATGAAAACCGCATCCCCATCGACAAAAACTGCCCACCAAACCTTATCTCAATGTCTGTGAGACTTTCTGATGGGAGAAAGATTATCGGGCTCTCAAACGATGAAACCACTACGCACACAAAATTGGAGTGTCTCGCTCACGAAATGGGACATTGTATGACCGACTCATTCTATTCTGGGTATTCCCCTTTTGAACTGCGAGCAAAACACGAAAACAAAGCCAATAATTGGGCCATAAATGAAATAATCCCTTTTGCCGAGCTGTGCGATGCGGTAAAAAACGGATATCGTGACCTTTGGGAACTTGCCGATTTTTTTAACGTAAGTAAAAATTTTATCGAAAAAGCGATAAATACGTATGCACAACACGGAAAAATCGTCCCGGTAGAACTATACGCGGATAGTCTGTAACAAGAAAGAAGTTTATACGTGAAAAGACTGATATCGATAATAACTTTATCAAAATTCGGCGTAAAACCACTATCTTAAGATATGTGGATATAAGCCGCATACGGTAGGGTGGGACACACCCGAACCTATACGCTCGTGGGAGACCGTGTAAGACTTGCTTTGCAAGCTGTGGCCGTTGAACCGAGAATTCCCCTGCTTTAGCTGTGGGGAGTTGTCAACTGTGGGCATTGCGATCCGTAAGAAAGGAGCGATAAAATGAAAACTGCAGCAGCATATCTGCGAGTATCGGATGAGCGTCAAGACGAATTTTCGCCCGACTCTCAGCTCAAACTTATAAAAGACTACTGCGCAAAAAACGATATAACGCTCCCGGACGAGCTGATATTTTATGATGACGGTATCTCGGCAAAGTCCACCAAAAAGAGAAAGCAGTTCAACGAAATGATCGCTCTTGCAAAGCAAAAGGAAAAGCCGTTTCAAATAATACTCGTGTGGAAATTCTCACGTTTCGCAAGAAATCAAGAGGAGTCGATCGTATATAAATCGCTGCTACGCAAAAACGGCGTGGAAGTAATATCAGTTTCCGAACCGATCCAAGATAACCCCTTCGGAGGTCTCATCGAGCGCATCATAGAGTGGATGGATGAATACTACCTCATACGCCTCTCCGACGAGGTCCGCCGCGGAATGACCGAGAGAGCAACGCGAGGACTCCCCAACGTTGCCCCTCCATACGGCTATAAAATGGGAAACGGCAATTACGTCGTAGACGAAGAACAAGCAGAGATCGTGCGCGAAATATTTACCCTCTTTGCAAGCGGATGGGCAACGCGCACAATAGCAACTCACTTGCTCGCACGAGGAATAAAGAACCGCGAAGGCAACCCCTTCGATAATAGAGGAATAGAGTATATTCTGCAAAATCCTTGCTACATAGGCAAGCTCCGTTGGAACCCTCACGGAAGATCCGCCTCCAAAAGAAATTTCGACAACCCCGACGATATTCTCACAACCGGATCACACACGCCGATAGTCGAAGAATTTCTGTACAATAAAGTAAGCGAGATATTTGCGCAAAGAAAAAAGAGAGGTGTAAAATATGCCCGTGAAGACACAAGTAACCTCCCTTATATGCTAAGAGGTATCGTCCGCTGCCATACGTGCGGATCTACCCTTTGTTATAACAAAGCCAACGGAACGATGCAATGCCACAGCTACTCAAGAGGCACGTGCGCCGTCTCCCACGGCATAAACGTAGATAGATTGAACGAGATGGTTATACTCGAATTAAAAAGGTGTGTCGGCGAACTTGACTTCAGAATTGCTAACTCGCGCACCCCTGCCCCTCTCGGTCCTCCGATCGTCAACTACGACGGCCTTATATCAGCCGAAAAATTAAAGCTCGAAAGAGCAAAACAAGCGTATAGAGAAGGCGTTGACTCTCTTGAAGAATATAAAATCGCCAAAGCGCAGATCGGGGAGAAAATAGACGGTTTAATAAGACAAAAAGAAAAAGCCGCCCAAAAAGAGAACGGCATAGATCTAAGACGCTTCGCACAAACCGTCACAGAAGTAATAAACCTTCTCGAAGCCCCTTCGGCCTCTGAAGACCTCAAAAACGAAGCACTAAAGACCATAGTGCAAAAAATAATATTCTATAAACCCGATAAACACATAGAAATCCACTTTTATATATAAAAATCAAACCGTTTTATACATATGCCTTGATTATATCTTTTTGCATTCCGTACCTCCGAGTTGACTTATGATAGCCATCGCCAACTTAGCGTTGGGGTTTTTTATTTTTACGGGGTATTGAAGCTTTTTTTCGTATATCCACATATCAGTTTGCCTCCGCTTCCCACGGCCAGGGCGCGTCGGTCCACTGCCATGCATTTGTATTCGTGTTGCCAAAAATCGTAATAGGGCCGTATTTTGATTCGTATTCGGAGAGAACATCTTCGCGCAATTCTCTCATAGAGGTATAATATTCGAGAGCCGCACTGTTCTCGGGATAAGCGTCGAGATAGAGTGCCGCTTCTTGAATGGCGAAATCAAGCATACGGAGCTTCTGCATAAGAGCGCTTCTGTTTTTATCCATTGAACACGCCCCCGTTTCTGTATCCTCCGAGGAAGGGCTTGTCGAGTTCCTTGAAAATGGTTCCCGCACAAAATCCTGCCTCAAGATCATTTATATTATGCCAATTCTGATATGGCGAATAGACCATCGCGAGCGAATTGCCGCAGCACCGTCTCTGGGTCTGATCAGTGCCGTTCTGCATACCTTCGGTCTGAGTGAGCAATCTGCGCAGTCTTTCTTCGCTTACTCGCTCACGAGCAGTCCTGTAATCGTTTTCCATATTTGTTTATGCCTTTCTGTTTTTATTCAAGCCGTGAACGGCTTTAATAATATCTTATGCAGAAAGACATTTTCGGCTAATCAAAAACCAATCGGGATATTTTTTCACCGACCGATACATCCGCCCGTTCCAACGATGCGGCAAAATCGGTATCCGAGAGATCGGCAAACTCAAATACATTTGCATCGGCAAACAGTACCGAATCAAGCTCTCGCGAAAGCGCACCGTACGAAAATGCACTTTTTATCTTTGCTCCGTGCGACCCGAAAACGACCGTTTCGCTGTCAGAAACAAGCGGCAATACCGTTTTATATAGCGTACTCTCGTGCACTGACGAGCCTATATATGAAAGCCTTGCGCTGTCATTTTCAAAAGAGAGCGCGATTATCGGATGATTTGACCTATGAATAAAGGCACGCGGCATAATATCTATCTCTATGCTTTCAAAATCAAGCTCGTTAAAGCTTTTTGCATCGTACACGAATACCCCGATGTCCTTTTCGCTTGCGACTTCGCGAAGTGCAGATGCAACAAGCGCTTCCTCTTTATCGGCGGGCGACGGCATCCATATGTTTCTAATATATACCTCATCACTTATCTTATCAAAAGTCTCTATATGACGTTCGTGATAATGGGTGAGCAGATATACTTCTACATCGCAGACGGCAAGCTTGTGCCGTTCGTATATAAGGCTTTGTGCAAAACTGTGCGATCCGCTCGATATGTCGCACACGAGCGCCCTTCCCTCGGATACAACGACAAATCCCTCATTGTGACCGTCCGATATATGTGTAATATCAAGCTCTCCTGCGTGGATGTGGGTATACAGAACAAGACAGAGCGAAAAAGCCGCCGCACCAAGGACTACAGGAACAAGAAAAGACCGTTTCTTTTCTATTCTGACGATCAGCATCACTGCAAGAACAAGTGCGGTCAGCAAAATTATACATCCCGCAAAAGGATATCTGAGAGATATCATCACACCTCTGTTTTTTGCAAGCTCCGCACAGATATCGAGCATCATATCAGACAACCTTCCGACCAACCATCCCACTCCCACACCGGCAAACGGGATCTTACAAAAGATTATAACAAATGGAGACAACATCAGTATCAGATCGGCAAAAGAAGACAGAATAAGATTACCGAGCACCGCTATAAGAGAAGTCTCGCCGAAGTACAGCCATACAGCGGGAAGTACCGAGACCGACGCAACAAATGTTATCGATATGCTCATACAAATATAATTCAGTCCGCCGCACCAAAACGCAGGTTTTACGTTTTCAAACAGATGCTCGAAAAGATCTTTGAACACGTCCTGAAACACCACTATTCCGACCATCGACAGAAATGAAAGCTGAAGTCCGATATCGAAAAACGCATACGGCATAACAAAACATATCAGCATCACAGAGAAAAAAAGCGAGGTCAGCATATCCCTCTCGCGCCCGACAAGAAAAGCAAAATAAGCCACAAAGAGCATAATAGCAGAGCGCACCATTGAAAGTTGCATTCCCGTAAGTACGACATAAGCCGCGGTGAGAACGGCAAGTATGGGTAAGCGTACCTTTTTGGGTACTCTTATCAATGTGAACAGATATCCGATGTTGCCGATAAGTATCGTCAGATGCATACCGCTCAATGCCAAAAGATGCGAAATACCGACATACCTTATGTCACGTTCTTCAAAGACCGACAGAGCTCCTTTGTTTCCGAGCAATATCGCACGGGAAAGACCGGAGCTTTCCTTGCCGATAACATCGGATAATATTCCGCCAAGCCTTGCGTTCAGCTTTGACGCGAAGATCATAAGGTCAAATCTGCCGTGTTCCACTCCGTAAATACCGTCGGCCGAATCAGACACCGCCGTAAGCGACTGCCCCTTTGAGATGCCTATCATCTTTTCGGGATATCCGTTTCTTTCATCCTTGAGCTCAGCAAATCTCACGTCGGCAATAAAAAAGTCTCCTGTCTCAAGCGGGCAATCGTAGGCACACTCAAGCTTCATTTTTGTATTCTCCCGTTCCCCGTTTATACACGACACCTTTATCTCGAGATAGCTTGCATAATTAGAACGGTAGATGACATTGGTAACCGTCGCCTCTATTTTTCCCGACGTATTTGCGTATTTTTGCAGTTTGTTGTAGTTAAGGTCAAAATATCCGTACGAGGAAGAAAAAGCAGCCGCTACAAACAGTGCAGAAAGGATGAGTGCCACCATATTATTTCTGTTCTTTTTCGAAAAGATAAATACAACGATAGAGAAAGCAAGGACAAAAACAGACAGTAAAATAAATACTTTCTTTACGCTTGTTTTCATATAAAATGAGGCAGCAAGGGAAAGTAAAAACAAAAAGCTTGCAAGTGCAAGCGGCCTTCTTTTGAAT
>CAYZHW010000014.1:0-6792 GCA_964478105.1 uncultured Lachnospiraceae bacterium
GTTATAGTCGATCGAGGAAACGAGCAGCTGAAGGTCTCCTTCAAGATCCCCCTCGGGAGCGTCGATATATTCGAGAATGGTATCAAAAAGGGGCAGCAAGTCCTTACCGGGCTCAAAGGGAGAGAGCGATGCCGTGCCCGCTCTGCCCGAGCAGAATATCATAGGCGAGTCAAGCTGTTCGTCTGTCGCGTCAAGATCAAGAAGAAGCTCAAGCACCTCTTCCTCGACCTCTTCAAGGCGCGCATCGGGCTTGTCTATCTTGTTGATAACGACGATGACCTTGTGGTTGAGCTCAAGCGCTCTCTGAAGCACAAATCTTGTCTGGGGCATAGGGCCTTCCGCCGCGTCAACGAGAAGCAGAACGCCGTTTACCATCTTAAGTATGCGCTCGACCTCACCGCCGAAATCGGCGTGGCCGGGGGTGTCGATAACGTTTATCTTTACGTCCTTGTAGTGGATCGCAGTATTCTTTGCAAGTATCGTGATCCCGCGCTCACGCTCGAGTGCGTTAGAGTCCATAACGCGGTCCTCTGTCGCCTGATTCTCGCGGTATGCACCGCCCTGCTTGAGCATTTCGTCGACAAGGGTGGTCTTACCGTGGTCAACGTGCGCGATTATCGCTATATTTCTTAAGTCTTCTCTTCTCAAAATCAAAACTCCCAACTAAATAGAATAATTTATTACAACATATTATTTTATCACATTATTTTCCATTGGTAAATAGGGTTTTGGAAGAAAAATGAAAAAATCGCCGTTTTTTATCCACGCGGCAAAGAAAAAGCTCCCGCCGTGAGCGGGAGCTACATATGAATTAATCTTCTTTTTCAAGTTCGGCAAGAAAATCTTCGATCTCGATATGCCCCTTATTCAGCGAGAAAAGCTTGTCATCGTATTCCTCAACCGTCATAACGTGGGTCATGATAACGCGCTTGACCAACTCTTCGGAAACTTCAATGTCATTGTAGAATTGTGATATCTCAAAGTAGAGGTTTTCACCAAAGTTGTAACTAAATCCGCCGCAGATAAGATCCTTGTTGATCGCACATATTGCAACGCAAATATCCAACAGATGCTCACTGTCGATCTTAAACGGCATGCGTTCTAACACAGATAAAGCAGACTTCTCAGCGTTTACACGTACCATAAAGTTGTGCTGCATATCCTTGCCTTGGTGTCCCAATGTGACGATCAGATCGTCATCGTACCGATCGTACTTCAGATCCATGTTATCAAGAGTCCTACATACCGTTTCGTATACCCTTTTTGCTTTTGCCATATCAACTTTGTTTGCCATAATAACCTCCGAAATGTATTTTCTTATTCGAACAATATTATATAATAAGCGGCGTTTGACGTGTAGCGGTAATAGTATCTGTATTTGTACGCGACGCCCTTGTCGTTAAGCGCCGCCTTGAGCTCACCGTTAAATGAATCCCAATCGTGCTGTCCCTTTACCATCGCGCGAACGGTAGACGTGCCCGAGTTTACCCATTTGTCGGCTGCCGCCCTTGCCGCCTCGTAAAGCCCGTCGTATACGATGCCGTAGTGTATGTAATAGAAATTGTGATCGCTTACGGGAGCTATCGGGTGCTTTTCATTATATGACTTCCACCCGAATTCTCTTATAACGTCAAGACCCGCATTGAAAAGCCTGTGGTCTGTCGGTCTGTTCTCAAAATCGTCATAGGTCGTGTCGACAACGTACCACGCTCCGTCAAGCAATATGGTATTGAGCATATGCAGGTCATCGGAGCTTTCTACGCTCATTCGATCGACCGTAAAGCCTGCAATAGACGCAAGCGTGTAAAATGCATCGGCGTATCCTTGGCAGTTTGCTTTGCCGTCAAGAAGCGCTCCTATTACCGTCAGATATCGGGGAGGATCGAGTGGGTCGGAAAAGCTTCTTACGTCATCGTAGTACACGACCTTCTCACATACCATATCGTGTATGAGAAGCTCGAGTTCGAAGTCATCCGCCGCCCTTGATCTTGCATCGTTAACCATAGCGAGCGCCGCATTGTACGCCGCCATCTCGTCGTCGGAAAGCGCGGAGGTGTTACCGCTTTTGTGTGCGTCGACTATTCTGTCACCCGGGTATTCGTAGAGTTTGACCGTGTAAACGTAGCCGCGACGATTCCAGCTTATGTAGCTCGAGCTTGTCATACGCGCAAGCTTGCCTGCCTCGATCTCGTCCTTGTTCTTTTTCCATATGAACGTGACGGTGAACTTGTCTGCGTTCTTTTCTTTGTTAAGATACTTTGCAAGAGAGTCAAGGTCGCTGAATTCGGGGTAGGACGGAGCCGCCGTCGTTTCCGGGGCCTTTGTAGTTTCCGGAGCTCTTGTAGTCTCGGGAGCTCTTGTAGTCTCGGGAGCTCTTGTAGTCTCGAGAGCTCTTGTAGTCTCGAGAGCTCTTGTAGTTTCGGGAGCTCTTGTAGTTTCGGGAGCTCTTGTAGTTTCGTTATCCCAAGCGCCGTATGGGTCATCATCCCAATAATCGCCATCGTCCCGGTCATCGTAGTAGTCATCGTCCCGGTCGTCGTAGTAATCATCGTCCCAGTCGTCAAAAAAGAGATCGAACGGGTCAAGAAAGCACGAGCAAAAAGAGAGGGTCATCGTCAGGAGCAACGCCGCGCAAATCAGTCTTTTTAACATATTTTTCTCCGTAACTCCACTTGCAATGTCAAAGTGGAATTTTATTCCTCTTCGTTTTCTTCTTCGTCAGGTTTTTCAATAAGGCAGACCAGCGCCTTTTCAACGATGTGATCCTTTATCTCAAGGACCTTGACCTTGATGTCGTCGGTCTCGATCTCGAACTCACATCCGTCCTCGGGTATAGAGCCGTATGTATTGAATACAAGTCCGCTTAAGGTATCGTACTCGTCGCTTACGATATCAATACCAAGCTCCGCGGAAAGATCATCGAGCGTTACGTTGCCGTTGGTCTTCCAAGTACCCGAATCGGTCTTCTCTATCGTGCAGACCTCAACTTTGATCTCGTTGTCATCCTCAAGCTCGCCCACAAGCTGCTCAAGCAGGTCGTTCATAGTAACGATACCCTGCACACCGCCGTATTCGTCAAGCACGACGGCAAAATGATTGCGCTGTGTCTGCATATTCTTGAAAAGAACGTCCGCACGCACGCTCTCAAGCACGAAATTCGCGGGACGAACAGCTTTTTCCATAACGTTCTCGCGCGATTTGTCTGTAAGTGCGAAATAATCCTTTACTTTAAGCACGCCGACAACATTGTCGACGCTCTCGTCACAGATAGGATAGATAGAGTGTCTTGTGTCGTTGATGGTCTCTTCCCACTGTTCGGTCGTCTCTTCCATCCAAAGAAGCGAGACCTCTGTTCTGTGTGTCGCGATCTCGCCGATAGAGATATCGTCAAACTCAAAGATATTCTTGATCATCTCTTTTTCATCGTCGTCGATGGTGCCCTTTTCGCTTCCCGCGTCGACCATCATCTTGATCTCTTCCTCACCGACGCTCTCGTCTACCGCGTTGGGATCGATACCCATAAGGCGGAGCACACCGTTTGTCGAAACAGTAAGCATCCATACAAGAGGAGCAAATATTTTGGCTATAACCGTAATGAATCCCGCCATACCGAGCGCGATCTTCTCTGCCTTCTTCATCGCGACCTGCTTAGGAACGAGCTCGCCGAATACAAGAGTAAGATAAGAAAGAATGATCGTAATGATAACGACCGCAATCGTGTCAAGTACGCCCTCGGAAATATTCAAGCCGGGGATCTTTTGGAAAAGAGCTACAAGCATTCCCGAGAAATTCTCTGCCGCAAAAGCCGAGCCGAAGAAGCCGGCGAGCGTGATAGCTACCTGTATTGTGGAAAGAAAACGTGCGGGGAGAGCCGTGAGCTTTTCAAGCTTTATCGCTCTCTTGTCGCCTTCGGAGGCGAGCTTTGCGAGCTTTGTGTCATTGATCTGTATGACCGCGATCTCTGCGCAAGCGAAAACTGCATTGAGTCCGATAAGTACGAGCTGAAGTATAAGTTGCCATAACCAACTACTGTCCATAATAAAAATAATTCCTTTCGTTGCCGTGTCGGCATTTAATAAATTTAATAATATGTTTTATGTATGATTTTCTTGCAAAAATAAGCACAAAAAGCGCAACCTGCTGTTTTTATATTAAACAGGTCACGCTTTGTATATGTAAAATAATATTTGCAAAAGTATCGTCGCTACTATCGCCGTCGTCCATTTTGTACGCTTTCACCCGCTTTCTGTGCATTTGGATTTATTATATATCAAATCTGTCTTTTTGTCAAGGGCTTTGCACAAAATGGCAATCATTCACTCTCGGTGCAAAATACTTCGAATAAGAAATTCAGCGCAAAACGCACACCTGCCGCAAAAGCATCTTTTTGAGACAGTGCGTTTTTTTTGTTAAATTCCTCTTCGCATTCGCAAAATATCTCGACCTGTTCGGGCGTCATCGTCTTGAATAACTTTTCCTCAAAAGCAACTATCCGAGAGCCCGTGTCAAGGATCTCCTTTGTCTCATTCGGATGCTCCGTCCGATAAGAATTCCATATTTCTTCCAATAATTTTTGCATATTTACCTCCTGTTATCAGCCTTCCCCGGCGGGGGAGTGCTTGGTGCAGATCGCATATTCGTGCAACATTTTTTGTTACAGTGTTATTTTTAGCATACGTTTGTATGCATTGTCAAGGCATATATTCGTATGCATGATATAATTGTACATATACACAATCAACGGAGGAAAAATATATGTATTTTTACCAAAGATTAAAAGACCTCAGAGAAGATTTTGACAAAACACAAGCAGATATATCAACTGTTTTGGAAATTTCACGCCAACATTACTCTATGTACGAGCGTGGGGAACGTGAGCTGCCGATGCATCATTTTATATCTCTGGCAAGATATTATAATGTATCTCTCGATTACCTCGCGGGATTGATAGACACACCGAAAAAATTGAAATAACCACTTGGAACATACAAAACGGCAGGGGAAAATTGCCCCTGCCGTTTTGTTTTATCATTTTCTTATTATTAAATCAATCAAACAAAAATTTAGTTTTATTACCGTCTAATCTGTTTTTGTTTTATGTATTTCTAATCATTTAGATGTTTTTCCAATAATCTAATTTGATTTATTTAAAACATATCAAATTCGATTTTGTTGCAATGCTGTTTGTATTTAAGTCAAATATGCGCATTTTCTGCTCAAAATGTATTCATATCCATCAAACGTTAGACCAATATCAAGTAAAAAGCATTGACATTTTGCTTACGAAATGCTATAATTCGATTGTAACACAGTTATCACGGAGGAATGTTAGATGAACTTCAAACTTCTCAAAGAACCCAATATCATCTTCGAATGTGCTACCCTGTTGTATAACAAATACAACGCAGAGACCTGCCGGGATCTCAAAAACGCCATTCAAAAAAAGTTCTCAATAGACCCCGAAGTGCTCTCGAGCTGTTTTGATGCCATAATCGAGGCATCGGAGCACATCACAAAAAACACGGTAGAGGGCGAAGACGAGAAAAAGATCGAATACCTCTTTTCCCGCCACAGCGGAATGAAGGACTGTCTGGCATCCTACATACTCCACGACATATGCCGCACCCCCTCACCCGACTTCTACGCCGACGTAAAACGCATAAGAGAGCTTTCCAAGCCCATTTTCTTCATAAATTTCTCTTCCCTGCTCATTCACGAGTTCGCGCCCGAGGATTTTGTCGATGAAGTGACCAATTACAACGAACTCTTGTCATTTATTGACAATATGCCCGTTCCGCCCGACGAAAAATGGGAACTTTGCCGCTTTTTCAAGAATTTTGAGGAATATCGTGACTATTTGGCTGATATTTTGGAAAAATCTGCCAAATTATTCATGGAAAAGTACGATTCTATCAAACATTATATAGGTTGGTTCGCTTCGAGCGTAAATGAGCCTTTTTCACTTGATGCAAGCAGGTTTGTGCGCGAAAATTACGATTTAGAGCTCTCCGAGTTCATTGATACCCTCTATTTACAGCCGAGTATTATGATGTGCAACACGACAAAGTACTTTATGAACTTTACCGACGAGGAAGAGGACGATTTCTTCTATGTCGGCGTGCTTTTTGAGCCTTTAAAGGAGATCACCGACGATTCTACGCTTGAGGACAAGCTCTGCCGCGGACTTCGCACTATCGGCGATAACAGAAAGTTTGAAATTTTGAAGCTTTTGGCAGAATCGCCAAAATATGGTCAGGAATTGGCAAGATTGCTCGATATAAGCACCGCCACGGTGTCGCATCATATGTCGCTTCTTATGGAATGCGGCTTTGTTGAGATACAAAGAAGCTCAAACAGGATATATTATTGCCTGAACAACAAGAAATTACGCGATTTCATCGACGATCTTTCAGGAGCTTTACTTAGGTAATATCTTGCAGGAAAGAACCCTTTTTCTCCAAAAAAAACAAGCGGTTCGTACAGACATAAAATCTGTACGAACCGCTGATTTTTTATAAATTTGTCTTAAAAAATTCTTACGGGCAAGGCTAAAGCGGCGTGTAGCCGTTATGACCATATGGGGTATTATCGCCGCTTCTTTCTTTGTATCCGTTCGGAGAATTGCGTGTTTTGTTTACCAAAACCGAAAGTGTCTAACTTTCGAGCAATTCTCTAAAGCGGCGTGTAGCCGTTGTAATCATATGGGATATTTTCGCCGTTTCATTCTTCGTATCCGCTCGGAGAATTGCGTGTTTTGTTTACCAAAACCGAAAGTGTCTAACTTTCGAGCAA
>CAYZHW010000014.1:6892-19437 GCA_964478105.1 uncultured Lachnospiraceae bacterium
AGCAATTCTCTAAAGCGGCGTGTAGCCGTTGTGATCATATTAGATATTTTCGCCGTTTCATTCTTCGTATCCGTTCGGAGAATTGCGTGTTTTGTTCACCAAAACCGAAAGTGTCTAACTTTCGAGCAATTCTCTAAAGCGGCGTGTAGCCGTTGTGATCATATTAGATATTTTCGCCGCTTAACCTTCTCTTCGTTTGCTTATCGGGATATATTTCTTATTTTTCATTATGCACTTGTATGCGGGACGAATGATCTTCTTTCCTGTAATGATCTCTTCCATTCTATGAGCACACCAGCCTGCGACACGTGCAACCGCAAAGAGAGGTGTGTACATTTCTGTCGGAATGTCGAGCATTCTGTAGACAAGGCCAGAATAGAGGTCGACGTTTGCGCACATCGGCTTGTCAATGCCTCTCATCTCGGCAAAGAGTTCGGGAGTGAGGCGCTCAATAGTATTAAGGAGTTCAAAATCATCGGTATATCCGCGCGCTTCGGCAAGCTCGCTTGCGTATTTTTTAAGCATAACCGCACGAGGGTCTGAGACCGTATAGATCGCGTGTCCCATACCGTAGATGAGTCCGCTTCCGTCTCCCGCCTCGCCTGCGAGAATCTTGCGCAGATAGTCCGCGACCTCGCCCTCGTCCTTTGTGTTCTTAACATTCGCCTTGATGCAGTCGAACATCTCCTGCACCTTGATATTCGCGCCGCCGTGTTTGGGTCCCTTGAGCGAGCCCATAGCCGCACTGATAGCCGAATATGTATCTGTGCCCGACGACGAGATGACTCTGCACGAGAAAGCCGAGTTGTTACCGCCGCCGTGCTCAGCCTGAAGTATCAGACAAAGGTCGAGCAGATGCGCCTCTTCCTCAGTGTAGCTTCCGTCGGGGCGGAGTATACGAAGGAAGTTCTGCGCCGTTGTGAGATGGTTTTCCGGATTATGTATCGTAAGGCTTGCGCCGCAAAAAGCATTTCTGTATATCGCATAGGACTGCGCCGCGATGATCGGGATGCGCGCAAGAAGCTCCATACTCTGTCGGAGCATATTCTCAAGGCTCGTATCATCGGGATTCTCGTCGTACGCATAGAGTGCAAGGACTCCCTGCGAGATCTTGTTCATAACAGAACGCGAGGGCGCCTTCATAAGTATATCCTCTGTAAATCTGGGCGGTAAGAATCTGTACGCATCGAGAAGCGCGTCGAAACGGTCAAGCTGCTTCTGCGCAGGAAGCTCGCCGAAGAAGAGCAGATATGCACATTCCTCAAATCCGTATCTGTTCTCGGCGGTAATGCTCGTGATAAAGTCCGCCACGTCGTAGCCGCGGTAATGGAGTACACCGTCAACGGGAAGGCGCTCGCCCTCGCTGATGATGTAACCGTGCGCGTTACCGATCTTGGTTATACCCGCCATAACACCCGTCCCGTCGGGTTCGCGAAGTCCGCGCTTTACGCGGTAGTTCTCAAACGCGTGCGGCGGGATCGAATATTCGTCTTTATAACTGTAAAGAAGCTCGGCAAGGATATTGTCGGTCTCTGTTTTTGAAATATTTGTGTTATCAAATTGCATTTTTTGCACCTCAAATTTTAGTGGTAAGTACAATTATAGCACTTTTGCGCTGTAAATGCAATAGTATTTTGCAAATTCAAGAATCAAAAATTGCAAAAAGAATAATATTCCGCAAATTAAACAAAACTCCTTTTAAAAACACAATTTTCGATGTGCGTTTCGAAGCAAAAAAATTCAATTTTTTTCCTATTTATATGTTGCTTTTAACTTTTTTGTGTGGTATCATAGGAGCAAATAAGGGTAGCAATCGGCTGCCTCAAAAAGGAGAAGAACAATGAAACTTTCAACATCGACCGGCGATTTTGGCGGGTACGTAGGCCCGATCGCGCAAAAGATACGCGAATTCAAGGGCGGTCAATTCAAGTACATCAACCTTGAACAGGGCGGAGACTGCTTCCTCTCTGACAACGATGACGATTACAAGAAAAAGATCGAGGAATGGGGCGAAGCAGCGGCATACGCGGGCGTAAAATTCGTCGTCTCCCATTCTCCGTGCGTCAACCCCTTTGGTGAGTTGAACGACGAGTATTATCAGAAGATGCTGCGAGCAATACGCCGCTCTATCGAGGTCTGCGGCAAGCTCGGCATAGAGCGCACCGTCGTACACGCAGGCCAGAGCCGTCATTTCACGGGTTATGAATTTATGAAAGAAAACAAGAGATTTTACACCGATCTCTTTGACCTCTGCGAAAAATACAATGTTACGGTTATGACCGAGAATATGGACACGTTCACATACTATCCCCTTTCGACGGGAAAAGAGGTGCGTGAGCTCGCCGACTTCGTCGACCACCCGCTTATGGGCGTTTGCTGGGATATCGCGCACGCGAACATCAACAAGAAGGTAAAGCGCGAGGGACAATACAAGTGCATCACCGACATCGGTGACAAGCTGAAGGGTCTGCACGTCGCAGACAACTTCGGCGACGGTCCGCACCACCACACCTGGCCCTTTGCGGGTATCGTAAATTGGGACGAGATAATGCAGGCGCTCATTGACGTGAAGTACGACGGATACTTCAACTATGAGGCATCCTACACACTTATGCACAGCACCAACGTCCCCTTCCACCGCCAGCCGTGGGATCACAACGGAGAAACAGTGACCACTCTTCTCAATCCGTCCATCGAACTCAAAAAGAAGGCCGTAGACCTGCTTTACGAGTGCGGTAAGTACATTCTTGAAACATATAATGTTTTTGAACAGTAATGGAGGATAACGAACAATGAAACTTTCGACATCTATTGCTGATTTCGGCGAATTTGCCCCTTTGCAGACACCGAGGATCGCACTCTTTGGCGATTCCAAGTTCAAATATTTCAACCTCAGCATCGGCGGTGATATGTACACCTGCGACGATGACGATGCATGGAGACGCCGCTCGACCGAATGGAAAGAAGCTTTTGATGCCATCGGCAGACAGGCGGTGATCGCGCACGCGCCCGGTATGAACGCTTTTAGTAAGGACAAGGATTATTACAACTTCACGGTCAAGGTAATGAAGCGCGTTATCCGCGGAGCGGCGCTCATCGGTGTAAAGGATCTTGTCGTACACGCATGCTCTAACACGGATTTCACCGACCGCGAATTTATGAACGAGAACAAGAGATTCTACCTCGACATCCTCGACACGGCGGCAGAGTGTGACGTCCACATCCTCACCGAGAATATGGACTCCTTCACATACTACCCCCTCTCGACGGGCAAGGAGATGCGCGAGTTCATCGACTATATCGACCATCCCTATATGGGAGGTTGCTGGGACACGGCTCACGCTAACATCAACAAGAAGGTGAAGCGCGAGGGCAATCAGTACAAGAGCATCGTCGCTATGGGCGACAAGCTCCGCGGTCTGCACGTTTCCGACAACTTCGGCATCGACGGACAGCATCACCATTCCTGGCCCTTTGCCGGCAACATCAACTGGGATGCCGTAATGCAGGGACTTATCGATATCGACTACAAGGGATACTTCAACTACGAAGCCTCCTACACGCTCCAGCACCACACGCATCCGCACAACGGAAGAAAGCCCTTTGAGCACAACGGCGAGACGGTGACAAAGCTCTACGACCCCTCATTTGAGCTCAAGAAGCAGGCAGTCGACCTCATCTATGAGGTGGGCAAGCATATCCTTTCGACTTACGACGTTTTTGAGGAATAATAAGGAGAGAAACCACGATGAAAATATCAGCATCATCCGGCGAATTCGGCGGATACGGAAAGGGCCCTGCCGATTGGATACGCCAATTTAAAAATACGAAATTCAAGTACATAAACTGCGAGCTCGGCGGAGAGCCCTTCTCCTCGGACGATGACACCCTCTGGAGAAAGTTCGCGGACGAGCTCGGTGAGGCGGCGGCCGATGCAGGTATCACATACGTCATCGCGCACGCGCCTTGCGTCAATGCGCTCGGCGGCGACGAGGCGAAATTTGAAAAGGCGGTGCGCGCTGTGCGCCGCGCTATTGAGACCTGCCACATCCTCGGCATCCCCGACATTGTCGTACACGCCTCCTCGGGCTCGAAGCTGACGGCAAAGGAGTTTGCCGAGGGCAACAAGCGCTTCTATTCCTCCTTCTTTGACCTTATGGAGAAGTACGATATTCACGCGCTTGCCGAAAACATGGATGGTCCCGTATTCTATCCCCTTTCGACAGGACGCGAGATGCGCGAGTTCGTCGAGTACATCGACCATCCGCTCATGGGCATCTGCTGGGATATCGCGCATGCAAATCTCAATCCCAAGACAAAGAAGATAAGCCAATATGAGAGCATTCTCGAGATGGGCGATCTGCTTCGCGGTCTGCACGTTGCAGACAATTTCGGCAACGGACCGCATCACCACACCTTCCCCTTTGCGGGTATCGTCAACTGGGATGAGATCATGCAGGGACTTGTCGATATAGGATACAAGGGATACTTCAACTACGAGTGCTCGGGTACACTCAGACGCGCCTCCAATAACCCCTTCAAGCGCGAGCCGTGGGTGCACAACGGCGAGACGGTCACAAAGCTCTTAAACCCGTCGCTCAAGCTTAAGACTATGTCCGAGAATCTTATGTACGACATAGCCGAATATATGCTCACAACATACGGAGTGTATGAAGAGTAAGGTGCATTAAGGTAAATAAGAAGGAAAAAGATCATGAAAATAGCAACATCTCTCTACGATTTCTCGGGGATCTGCAAGGACGAATTTGAACGCATAAAGGCGGCGTCCGAGACAAAATTCAAGTACTACAACATCGGCGGTATGTACTACGGCGCACCCTCTGTTTTTGAAGAAGACGAGGTCGACTTCTTCAACCACGTCGAAAAGATAGGACAGGCGTGCGAAGAGAACGGCATAAAGATAATTATGGCGCACTCGCCCAACCTTGCGCTCAAGACCGAGGAGGAGTTTGAGGCATCGGTCGCTATGGCCAAACGCCGCATCCGCGCATGCGCTATGCTCGGCATTCCCGATCTTGTACAGCACTGCTTCGGCACGTCGAAGTACACCCCCACGGGCTTCTACCGCGAGAACAAGAGATTCTTCACACGTCTTTTTGACGATATGGAAAAGTACGGTATACACGTGCTTACCGAAAATATGGATTTCCCGAACAGCTATCCCCTATCGACAGGTCACGAGATGCGTCAGTTTATCGATTTCGTAGACCATCCTCTCTTCGGCGCTTGCTGGGATATTGCACACGCCAACACCAACTACAAGACAAAGTACGCGTCTCAGTACGACTCGATAATGGAGATGGGCGACAAGCTCAGAGGGCTTCACGTATCGGATAACTACGGAGACGGCGCTCACCATCACACCTTCCCCTTCGAGGGTACTGTCAACTGGGACGAGATAATGCTCGGACTTCGCGACTCGGGTTACAAAGGATACTTCACATACGAGGCGACCTACGCGCTCAAATGCGGCGCAAATGTGCCCGTAAAGAGAAACAAGTTCGAGAAGGATGGCGTTGAGATAAATAAGATATACAATCCGCCACTCTGGCTCAAGCAGGAAGCAGACAACCTGCTCTATGACATTGCACAGTATATGCTTGAGCAGTACGATATGTTCGAAGAGTGATATTGAGGAGGAATTAACGATGAAACTTTCTACATCTACATGTGATTTCGGCGGCATCCCCGGCGGCGGAGACATAAGATACCGTCTCTCACTTTACAAGGAAACTCCCTTCAAATACATCAACTTCGAGATCGGCGGCTACGGTCTCGAGGAAGAGAAATACGATCAGTTCTGGGACTACATAAAAAAGGCAAAGGAAGCACGCGACGAGTTCGGACTTACCTTCGTTCAGGCTCACGGCCCCAACGCAGACCACCCCGAAAGAGGACAGGCGGAATGGGACAAGGCTATCCGCGTGCACACCGAGCTGCTTCGCGCTTGCGCATACCTTGACATCCCCTACGTCGTTATCCACGCGCACGCGCATCACGATTTCACACCACAGGAGTTCTTTGATTTCAACGTAAAGTACTACCGCGCTCTCATTCCCGCGATGGAGGAGACGGGTGTCGGCGTACTCACAGAGAATATGGAATTTATCGAGTACTACAACCTCAACACAGGTCTTGATATGGCGGAAATGGTAGACGCTGTGGACCACCCTCTCTTCGGTGCTTGCTGGGATATCGCACACGGCAATATGTGTAAGAAGACGAAAAACTTCACCCAATACCAGAGCATCACGGCACTCGGCGACAGACTCCGTGCGCTCCACGTCGGAGACAACTTCGGCCCCGGACCTCACAACCACATCTTCCCGCTTGAGGGAACGGTCAGCTGGGACGAGATCATGACCGCACTCATCGATATCGGCTACAAGGGATATTTTAACTTTGAGACACAGTATACACTTCGCCACAGCGAGTGGCTCCCTCACAAGAGACGTCACTTCGAATACAAGGGCGAGGATCAGACAAAGCTCCTCAACCCCCCCGTGCACCTAAAGCAGAAGGCGGTAACGCTTCTCTACGGCACAGGCAAGGCGATACTCGAAGCATACGACTGCTACGAGGAATAAGAACGATAATATGGGCGGGGAAAACCTTTTCAAGTGAAAAGGGTTTCCCCGTACCCCTTAGCTTTTGAAACGCTTTATTGACAATATTAAACGGTTCGTGCTGACATACCGTCTGTACGAACCGTTTGTTTTTATATAAAAAGTGATTTAAAAGGTTTTGCGGGAGAGATACGGGGAGGAACTTTTTATAAAAAGTTCCTCCCCGCCTATCATCAATCCAAATTCACGCTTGCTTTGAATGTGTAGTCGTTCATATTATATGATGCAATACCGACGGGCGAGTATACGTAGAGGTAATCACCGATAAAGAGACCGCGCATCTCACCGTAGTATTTGTAATAATCGAGCTTACCCGAGATGTGGATCTCAGCCATCTGCTCAAAACCCTTTTCTTCATCATAGGAATATACGAGATACTTGCTCGAGTCGGTCGGGAAAGCGATAATATTCTTCGCCGCGTTTATAAGAATTGCTTTGTGATTGTAGGACGCGGACGAATAGCTGTTACCTGTGAGAGTAAGCGTGTGCGCTTCACTCACATCACTCTTGTCGGAAACATCAAACATTGCAAGTTTGAGATCTCCCGCACGTCCCGTGATCTCGTTTGCATATTTACCGAAACCGAAGAGCAGGTCTTCGCTCCACGGGTGCAGATATTCGGAGAATCCGGGTATCTTCAATTCGGAAAGTATTTTGGGAGCCGTAGGAGAACTAAGATCGACCGTAAAGAGCGGGTCTGTCTGACGGAAGGTCACAAAATACGCGATGTCGCCGTCAAAGCGAGCCGAATATATCTGCTCGCCGGGAGCAAGATCCTCAAGCTTGCCGACTACCGTAAGATCAGAGTCAAGCACGTAAAGGCAGTTCGACTTTTTGTGCTCGGTCTGGCTAATATAGGTGTACTCACCGTTCTGTACCTCTTCCATCTTCCAGGACTGAAAAGTGGTGACCATTCTGAGGTATCCGTCCTTCTCGTCAAGCGAGAACTGGTTGAGAACGGTACCCGGCACCGTTCCCTCAGAGACAAAATCGACCTTGCCCGCGTCAAGTGAGAACTTGAATATCTTGGTCGCATTCGAGCGTACGTTGTCGTTGTTCTGGCTTGTGTACGCAGTAACGTAGAGGTTGCTTGGCGAACAGTATACGTTAGACCCGAAACCGAAGAGCGACTTTGTCGAGACCACAGCGCCCTCGCCCGTCGTGTCTATACCAGAGACTACGAGATACTGCGAGCTTGTTATCTCTTCTGCGTTCTTTGCAATGTATATGCAATCGGGTGCGATAAGAGAGCCGTCAACTATCGGTATAAACGTCGAAGGCTCGGAAATGCTGATGTTGTCGTAAATAACCTTATTTGTGATAAGATAGAGCACGTCGCCTATCATACGCGAGGATACGTAGCTGCCGTCCTGCGAGATGGTGTTAACGAGCTTGGGCGTAGTACGGTCTGAAATATCGTATATCTCGATGCCGTAGCCGACGTAATTGTAGCTCGTGTGAGGAACAACCGCGACCACTCCGCCTTTGTCCCAAGTGTCAACAGAGACCGCAGCCCCTATGATCTCTTTCGCTTTTGCAGAATTCTTGTTTTCTTCCTCGATCTCATATTCGACCGTCTTTTCTACCTTTTCCCAGATACTGCCCACAACGATGAGCTTATCACCGTTGATATACATCTCCTGTATCGTGTTCGGGGAATTTGTATCATCGCTTGCTTTTCTCGATATCTTCGAGATAAGCGTGAGCTTACCGTCGACAGCTTCGACGATGTGCAGATATTTTTCCGAGAGTGCGTAGATATATTTGCCGTCGGTCTTTATAATATCAGCTTCATTGACGCCCGCTACCTGAAGATTGGTGTCGGAAAACTCGGGCGTTTCAGCTTCTTCGGTATTTGTATACAGATAATCATACTTGGTCTGCACACTCACACCGGGTATAGGCGTCACCGCCGTGGAAGCCATAGTTTCAAGTCCGCCTGTTAAGACCTCATCTACGAGCAAATCAAATCCGTCAGCGTCGTCTCCTCTGTATATATGGTATCTTGAGCCGTATTCCTTGACCGCTGCCGATATCTTTTCATAGATCTCGTCATAGTTTGCCATCGTGACCTTGTCAACGCTCGGCGAGGGAGTGATAAGATCCATAGGAGAGAGTCCCTCTAACGAGTCCCCTCTCATCGAAAGCCCTATCGGTATCGCCGCGATAAGGATCGCAAGAGACGCGGCAACTGCGGCTATGCGGCGTACGAACACGGGTGATATCCTTCTTGCTTTTTTCTCTGTCATAGCGTCGGTAAGCTTCTCTATCGACTCTGCCGACGGCATAACTTTATCCATTTCGTTTTTGTAACTGTTTTTGAAGTCGTTATTCATCGAAAAATGCTCCTTTCAAAATTTCTTTCAAGGCTGTGCGGGCGCGGTGCAGGTGGCTCTTTACCGTGGACTCGGGCATCGAGAGCGCCTTTGCTATCTCGCGTATCGGATAATCCTCGTAGTAAAAGAGATGCGTGCACACACGCTGATTTTGCGGAAGCGACATTACTGCATCGAGCACAGAAATATCGGTCTCGTGCAGACTCTCGTCCGCAATCTCTGCGATCTCGTCAAGGTCGATAGTCGTGCGCCTTTTTATAAAATGAGATTTGGCGCAATTGACCGTGACGCGCAAGAACCAAGCCCGCTCGTGCTCGGGCGAGTCAAAGTGCCGTTCCTTTTTGATGTACCTTAAAAAGACCTCCTGCATGATGTCCTCGGCATCACTTTTGTTTTTTGTGTAAGAGAGTGCGAGTCGGTATACCGCAGGAGAGTGATTTTCTATGATGGCTGTTGCTTGTTGCGAATTATAATTCTTTTTCATAGCAAAAACTCCTTACACCAATAATACCTTGAAAAACTTGAAAAGGTTGCATTAACGAGGGGGATTTTTGAAAAAAGCTCCCTCGGCCCCCAAAAACTTTTGAAACAGAATATTTTTTGCATATAGCTTGAGAAAACAATAAAATGACCTAAAAGTTTTTGGAGAGGGGTACGGGGAGAACCTTTTATCAAAAAGGTTCTCCCCGCCCATTATTATCTGTTATTATTTAGTTCTCATTTCGCCGCCGAGTTCGCGTGACAAGAACTTGACAACGCCATTAGCGCAAGCCTCGATCTCCGAGGAGGTAAGTGTCTTTTCGTTTGATCCGATGACAAGACGGATAGTTACCGACTTCATACCGTCGGGAATATTCTTGCCCTTGTACTCTTCGACAAAATCGACATCCTGAAGGAAGCTGTCCTTGTTCCTTTTCTTGAGGGCCGCCGCCTTGATGTCCTGCCACTTTGTCTCGCTCTTGAAGAGAAGCGATACGTCGTAGTCGATCCTCGGGTACTCTGCAAGATGCTCAAAGCTGTTTGTTCTCGATTTGAGCGGTGTGAGCGCGTCTGTGTTGATCTCAAAGAGCACGGTTGCAAGATTCTTGATACCGCAGGCAAGCGATGCCTTCTTGGAGAGGAGCGCAAGATCGCCGACCTTGGTCTCGCCCGAGAAGATATTTAGCCATACTACATCGTCCGCCCAAGCGGGTTTTGTCTCACGCTTGAAGCTAAGCGCTTCCATATGCGTGTATCTTGACATATTCTCGACTGCACCCTTTGCACGAAGGAAGAGCTCGGTCGTCTTTGCCGCATCCCCTGCAAATGCCGCCGCTATGTGGCGCTCTTGCGTGGGAAGGAGCTCCTTCTCGTCGTATTTGGAAGTGTAGTTCTCATCTTTGAATATCTGTGCTTCCTCAAAAATCGAAAAATCCTTATAATAACGCTCATTCTTAACTACCGCACCGCAAAGATTGGGGAGCAGTGTCGAGCGGATATAGCTCTCTGTGGGAGAGGGGGGCGTGGAGAGCTTGAGCGTACCGGTCATATCGCCGATAATGGCAAATGCGAGCTCGTCGCTCATCCAGGGGTATGTGAAGATCTCCTGCATATCGCAACGGATAGCAAGGTATTCCTTTATCTTTCTTACAAGGTCGACCTCAAGCTGGTTGATCGCCCCCTCGAAGCTTGTCACAATAGGTGTGGGCTCGAAATTCTCGTAGCCGTACATTCTTGCGACCTCTTCCATAATGTCCGCCTTGATCGAAACGTCGCCCGTCGATCTCCAAGTGGGAACGACGACGTGCATACTGTCACCGTTAAATGTGACCTCGTATCCCATCTCGCCCATTTTCTTTGCGATATCCTCATTGGATATGCGCTTGCCAAGGCGTCTTGTGAGCCAATCGATCGAAACGTCAAGCTCTTTCTTTTCGAGCTTCTTTACGTAAACATCCGAAAAAGCGGTGAGCTTCATATCGGGATAGAATTCCTTAAAGCACTCCATTGTAAGCGCGAGTGCAAGATCGCAACGCTCGGGATCAAGCGCCTTTTCGTATCTGGACGAAGCCTCTGTTCTGTTGTCATAGCGAAGAGCAGTTCTTCTTACGCCCGTCGACTCGAAGTTTGCAACCTCAAGTATAACCTTCTCTGTCGTGGGAAGGATGGAATCCTTAGCACCGCCCATAACGCCCGCAAGCGCAACTGCGCCCTCTCTGTCGGCGATTACAAGATCGTCTGCGGCAAGTGTGAGCTCCTTATCGTTGAGAAGCTGAAGCTTCTCGCCCTCGGATGCGCGGCGGACGATTATCTTATCAATAATATGGTCAGCGTCAAATGCGTGTGTCGGCTGACCGAGCGCAAGCATTACATAGTTTGTTACGTCAACGAGCGCGTTTATCGGACGCATACCTACGCGCCAGATGCGGCTCTGCATTTTAAAGGACGAGGGTTTAACCGAAACACCCTCGATCTTTGCGCCGATGTAGCGCGGGCAACGGTCGATGTCCTCGATCTCAACGGGGAACGCCTCTACCTTGTCGGGCACAAAGGGCTCGAATTTTTTAAGGGGAAGGTCGTAGAGTGCCGCGATCTCGCGTGCGATTCCGTAGTGTCCCCAGAGGTCAGGGCGGTTTGTCATAGATTTGTTATCTATCTCAAGAATGATATCGTCAAGGTCAAGTGCGGCCGCAAGAGGTGTACCTGCCGCGATCTTCATAGATGTGAGATCCATTATCTCGTGTTCCTCTGCTGCGGGGAAAAGGTCAGCCATACCGACCTCGACAGATGCACAGATCATACCGAAGCTTGCAACTCCGCGAAGCTTTGCGTTCTTTATCTCAACAGGCTCACCCTCTCCGTGCCAGCGCACATACGAGCCGGGACAAGCGACAACGACGCTCATTCCCGCCTCAAGATTCGAGCCGCCGCATACGATGTCGTGTATCTCGCCGTCGGCAATATCGACTTTGCATATGCGAAGCTTATCCGCATTGGGATGGGGGAGAACTTCCTTTATCTCACCGACAACGATACCGTCGAAACGGCGTGCAAGCTCTTCTGCGCCCTCTACCTCAACCGTCGACATAGTGAGGTCAAATGCGAGCTGCTTCAGATCAAAATCGGCGGGAAGCTCGACATAATCTTTTATCCAATTAAGCGATAATTTCATCTTTTTCTACCTCCTTATCAGCGGAACTGCTCGAGGAATCGCAGATCCGTGCTGTGGAACAGACGCACATCATCAACGCCGTAACGCATCATTACAAGGCGGTCAAGACCGATGTTTACGTAGAATCCCGTGTACTCATCGGGGTCGAGTCCCGCCGCGCGCAGTACGTTCGGATGAGGTGTACCGCCGGGCATGATCTCTATCCAGCCGACGTGCTTGCAAACGCTGCAGCCCTTACCGCCGCACACAAGACAACCCATATCTATCTCAAAACCGGGCTCAACAAAGGGGAAGAATCCCGCTCTCATACGTACGGGTACGTCGCGTCCGAATACCTTTTGAAGAATGCTCTTTATCATTACCTTACCTGCGGTAAAGGTGAAATCGCGGTCAACGATGAGCGCCTCATAC
>CAYZHW010000015.1:0-19107 GCA_964478105.1 uncultured Lachnospiraceae bacterium
CCCGATATGATGGCTTCTATGCCCAAGGGACTCACAGCGGCTACAGGTATGGATGCGCTCACACATGCTATCGAAGGTTACACGACAAAGGGCGCGTGGGAACTTTCCGATATGTTCCACCTCAAGGCTATTGAGATCATCGCACGCTCGCTCAGAGGAGCGGTTAACGGTGAGAACGAGGGCAGAGAGGGAATGGCTCTCGGTCAGTATGTTGCAGGTATGGGCTTCTCGAACGTAGGTCTCGGAATTGCTCACTCTATCGCTCACACACTCTCGGCTTACTACGATATGCCTCACGGTAAGGCTTGCGCTATTATGCTTCCTCCCGTTATGAAGTATAACGCAGACTGCTCCGGCGAGAAGTACCGCGAGATCGCACGCGCTATGGGCGTTAAGGGCGTTGATGATATGACACAGGACGAGTACCGCAAGGCGGCTATTGACGCTGTTTGCAAGCTCTCCGAGGACGTTGGTATCGTAACCTCGCTTAAGGGCGTTGTTAAGGACGAAGACGTACGTAAGCTTGCTGAGGATGCATTTGCTGATGCTTGCCGTCCCGGTAATCCCAAGGACACAAGCGTAGACGAGATCGAAGCTATCATCCGCGATCTTATGTAAGTAGAGGCATAACGCGATACGGTTGCTTTCCCGGCTACTTGCCTCTACGCGAGAATAGCTCGAAATCTCACGATTTCGGTTTTGCCGTGCAAAACACGCAATTCTCCAAGCGGATACTGCGATCTTATGTAAAAAAACCATATGGGGAGGATGCTTTTTTAGCGTCCTCCTTATACTTTTTTATAAATATTTTAAAAATTATTTCGAATTCTCTTGACATTTACCTTGGGTTAAAGGATAAAATGCTATCGAAAGGAGCTGATTTGTATGAGAATGAAGGAAGTATGTGAAAAAACCAGGTTGACTGACAGAGCTGTACGGCTGTATATTGACAGCGGGCTTGTTGATCCCAAAAGGGAAAGCAGTTATACGGGCAGAAGTGCTATCTATTTTGAGGAAGCGGATATCGAGAAACTTCGGGTTGTGGCGGTGTTGAGAAAGGCCGGCTTCTCTATCGCGGATATTAAAAAATGCAGGTATCTCCCGAAGAGATCCCCGCAGTGATACGCGCACACCGAGCGACACTTGAAGAAGAGATATCCCAAAAGCAATCTGTTTTGAAAATTCTTTCTTCTTTTTCCGAGACTTCATTTGAAAGCTGTTTTGATCTTGCAACAGCGATCGACAGATCTTCTCCCGAACTTTCTACACCCAAGGAGGATTTTTATATGAGTTTTGAAGAGATCAAAAAAATTTTGCGCAGCAGACTTCCTTCGATCTTGGCATTTGGAGCTTTACTTATAGGTATGATCTGTTTTTTGGTTTTGGGTATCAAAACAGCATTCACAGATGTGTACGTTCTTATGGGCGGCGGATACTCTTACAAGTATGAAGTTGTTTTTGACGGATTAAAATCTGTACTTATCATGCTTCCGACAGTGCTTACAGCTTTGTCTATAGCATCTATGGTTTCGCGTCTTGCGGGAGGAGGACGCAAGTGGATGATCATCGGGTTGATACTCTGTGTCCTTTCGGCGCTTACGGTGCTTCTTCTTCCGGGGGACGTAAAAGAGTATATGTATTTGCATGAATATATGGCGTATCGCTATTCTTTTATGCATAATATCCTTCCCGGAAAAAATGCCGCTATGGATTTCTTTATCGCATCACTAAAATTTATTCCGCATATTGCGGGAGCGGTTTTGATTATTGTTGGACTTTTTCGAGAAAAGACACTTTCCGAATAATACGGATTAAAACAAAAAGCACTTGCAACAATCGTTGCAAGTGCTTTTTGTTTTATCTGTTGATAGACGAATATGTTGCTTTATGCTTTTTGTGCGACACGACGATGGGGAATTCACTGCGGAATCTTACCGCAAAAGGTTTATTTTCGGGGATGCCTTTTTCTTTAAGAGAAAACCACTTGCAGTATTTGGCATCGGGGTCGACCTCGTCACCGACGATGTTATATTTTGAATAATTGAAACGCGGAGCAGAAAGCTTTATATTCCTGATGTGTTCCGATTTGTTTTCAAAGAAAAGATCTATCCACACTGTTGTAGCAAGATTTGTTGTGTTGAGAATGAAAAATTCAAAATCCTCGGGGTTAGCCGTCGAGAGCTCGGTGAATATCCAGGTCTTTGCACCGCAGGAGTCGCGGCCCGCTAAAAAATCATTTATGTTTTTGTCTCTCATACCCAGAGTGGCGGTATAGGGAAGTTTTATCGTGCGCTCGGGCTCACCTAATATTATCTCATCCGCACCCATATAGCGCAGCATATATTCGGGTCCGCGGCGATAAATTGAGAAGGAGTCGTATGTGTCGTAATATGAAGCCGAAAGCAGGCAGACAGAGGGGCGGATGAGCTTGTAGCCCTGTATCTCCGCATCGTCCTCCTGGTTGCCGTATCCGTGGTGCGGAACCTGTAAGATGTCTGCTTTAAGATAGTTTCCGTAGCGTTCGGAAAGCTTCGCAGGGACAAAGGTCGAGTCGGTCATAAACAGAATGACCTGCCCGCATATCTCCATACGGTATACGAGTGAGAGCGCGTTCATTTTGAAAGAATGCGCAAGTGCATCATCCATAGATGCAAGAAATTCGCACCTTGCATCGCCTATCGTGTATCTCTGTCCGGCGCGGGGTGAGAAGACCTCTGCGCCGAGCTTTTCTACGTGAGCGTACACTCTCGGCAAAAAGACCTCGGGGGAGTTGTTCCACGAAACTCTTGTGTCTGTTTCGGTGAGCTTGGGAAAGCGATCGAGATCGTCAATATCGGGCATAGTATACATTACCTTTTCGAGTGTGACCGCGTCGGAATACTTATCAAAAAATACGCTGAAGCAATTAATATGGTCGGCGTGGGGGTGAGAGAGTATCCATACCGCGATTATCGGTTTTTCGTGAGGTGATGTGCGTACAAGAAGGTCATAGAGTTTGTCTGATTCGATCTCAAACTCGCGTCCGCCGTCAAGTATTATAAAACGTCCGTCAGAGAGGCGTATTACGTGCGAAAGACCGAAATCTTCAAGCGAGATCTGTGTCAGTTCTACGTCGGTACATTTTTCGCGTGCGTTATCTTTGTAATTAAAATAGTTTGTGTTGTCTTCAAAAACGATGCTGAGCTCACTTGTGAGAAAATAGTAGTTTACAAAAATACCAAGACCGTCCTCTGTGAGAAGCGCCGAAAAACGCCTTGCGGGGGTATTGTATGTTTCGCGAAGCTCCGCGCCGTCTGCCGTAAGCGCGTTTATATATTCGTTGTAATCGTTTTCCGCGGCTTTTTCGTATGTGCAGACCGAAGAGAGCGAATTGACCTTGATAATGTTCTTCTCGGCCTTGGTTTGGGGCAGAAGTTTTTGGATATCCATACAGCATTCTCCTTGGAAGTTTTATACGAGGTTAGTTTAGCACATACAATAAGTATAGTCAATAAAAAATCCTCTTTTAATGAGAGGATTTTTTTGAATTTTACTTCTTCAAAAGAAGCTCTATATGGTGTCCGATGTGAGAGAAGAGCGCATTGTTATATATCGTCTCGTTTTCTCTCCAAAGTTTGTAGAGCTTATCCTTGAAACGGCTCGTTCCGTCGGGATTCTTTGCCGTAAGGATAAGACCGTATGTGATGTGGATGAGCTGGCGCGCGTCGTTGTGCGAGAAGAGTCCGGGAAGCTCCGCATCCGTGAGAGTGTCAACATCGGGTATGTTTGAAAGGTTTGTTGTAACGTGGTAGTATGTCGATGCCTCGGTGAAGCTCTCAAGTGCGAACTTGTGAAGCTCGCGGTAGAGTGAGGGATCGACCATAGCGACGACCTTTACAGCTTCGAGCCAGTTTGTTCCCGCTGTCTTTACGTGGAATACGCCGCGTGTTTCACGTCCGATTATCGGGAATACGCTGAACTTATCGGAGCCCGAGTGAATGCTGAGCTTGTATCCGAACTGTCTTGCGATCTCTGCGTGTACCTTCATCTCTTCTTCAAATTGTGCAATGTTACCGATGTAGTCGATACCCTTCTGGAACTCGCCGCAAAATCTGGGGGCGATCGTAGCAAACTTTACGCCCGCATCTGTGAGCTCGTTTGCAACGAAGAAATGCTGAAGGGGAGTTGTGGGAGTCGCAGTCTCATCGATAGAGATCTCAAAGTCTGCCCTGTATCTTCCGTCCTTCAAGAATTCATTATATATGGATACGGCGAAGTCTATAGCCTTCTTGTATATAAGAACGATCCTCTTGAATTCTTTTGCGTCAAACCGAAGCTCAAGCTCGCCTACCTTGAATTTCTTTCCGAGGTATTTTGCTTCAAGAGCTTCGTTTGCGATATATTCACGGTTTACTTCCGTATCACTCATTTTACCGATGTCGTTTCTGATATGGTCTGAGCAGTCGAGGGTAATCATCGAGAAGCCGAGATCAAGCGCATATTTTACATCTTCTCTGCGCTTGAGGTGGTCACCGTCCGCACCGAAGCCTCTTTTGAAGCCGTCGCGGTAGACCGCGAATGTAGCACAGTCGAGAACATTCTCGTATGTTCGCTCTGTGAGCGTAAGCTCACGGATAGACTGCTGTGCAAATACGGGATATACCTCGTCGTATTTGTCAAATACCATAATGTGACCGTGGCAGGCATTGCCGAGACGGTCACCCACACCAAAGCTCTTATCTTTACCGAGCACCTGTGTGGGTGCTGTGAAAGGGAACATCTCACGAAGCACGTTTGCGTTTTCGTGAGAAAGGGGAGCGACTGTTATGTTCCCGTTCTTCTCGCCCGAGAATTTTGTATTACCGAGCGCGATTATCTTTGTTTCATCTCCTACCTTTGCCATAAAAACGGTGGTATCGCCAAGTGTATTTACGGACTTTTCGTACACGCCGTATTTTGCAGGATCGTCATTCAGATTTTTAATAAAATCCAAGTAAGTCATTTTTTCTCCTTTTATCTATCAAAAATTGAAATAATGTTTAGTATTATTGTAGGAAATATCCTGTACAAGAGAACCGAGATATTCGATATCGTCGGGATATTCTCCCTTCTCGACCCACTCACCTATGATGTCGCAAAGGATACGTCTGAAATAATCGTGGCGTGTGTAGGAGAGGAAACTTCTCGAGTCTGTGAGCATACCTATAAAGTTGCCGAGCACTCCGCAGGATGCGAGTTCCTTTATTTGCGCTCTCATACCGATATTGCTGTCGTTGAACCACCAAGCAGAGCCGTGCTGGATCTTTCCTCTTGCCTCGGTCCCTTGGAAGCATCCCATTACTGTTACGATAGGTGTGTTTTCGGCGGGATTGATGGAGTAGATGATCGTCTTTGGAAGTTCACCGCTTCTGTTCATTGTGTCAAGCAACTTTGCGAGCGCGGGAATGGAGTTTGTATTTGCAATAGCATCAAATCCCGTGTCGGGACCGAGTTTCTTGAACATAGCAGAGTTGTTGTTCCTGATAACGCCGTAGTGGAGCTGCATTACCCAGCCTCTCTTGGCGTATTCGCGGCCGAAGAAGAGAAGAAGCGCACTCTTGTATCTTTCTGCATCGTCCGTTGAGATCTTCTTGCCCGAAAGAGCAGATGCAAGTATCGCGTCGAGATCTTTTTCGGTGTAATCTTTGCGGCAGACGATGTAATCAAGTCCGTGGTCGCTTGCCAGGCAACCGAAAGAGTCGAAATAGTCGAGTCTCTTTGTATATGCCTCGAGAAGGGAAGCATAGTCTTTGATCTCGACACCCGAGACCTTGGAAAGCTTTGCGATATACTCTGCAAAACCGTCCTTGTCGATGTTTACGCCCTTGTCGGGACGCCAAGCGGGAAGAACTTTTGTCAAAAAGCTCTTGTCTTCTGCAATAGCTTTGTGGTAGATAAGCGAGTCTATGGGGTCGTCGGTCGTGCAGATGACCTTTACATTTGACTGACCTATAAGACCGCGGACGCTCATACCGGGTTCTGCAAGTTTAGCATTGCAAAGCTCCCATACCTCGTCACAGGTCTTTTCGTTGAGCGTACCGTTGTAGCCGAAATATGCCTTCAGTTCAAGATGGCTCCAATGATAGAGAGGATTGCCGATAAGGCGGGGGAGCGTAGATGCCCACATTTTGAATTTGTCGTAGTCTGATGCGTCTCCTGTGATAAAGCGCTCGTCTATTCCGTTGGAACGGATAGCGCGCCATTTGTAATGGTCGCCGCCGAGCCATACCTCTGTGATATTATTGAATCTGCGGTCTTCTGCGATCTCCTTGGGGTTGATGTGGCAGTGATAGTCGATGATCGGCATATTTTCCGCGTAGTTGTGATAAAGAGTACGTGCTGTGGGGGTGGAAAGCATAAAGTTTTCGGACATAAATTTTTCCATCGTTGTATACGCTCCTGTTTTTTGTTTATACACCATAATTGTAGCACAAAAGCATTTAAATGTAAACCGAAACAAACGAGAATAAAACAGACTATATGCGCTTTTTACATTGCAAAAAGCACCAAAATGTGAAAAATCACATTTTGGTGCTTGTATAAATTATTTTACACTTCCGTCGGCGTTGAAAAGGGGCAACTTTTCAAGATATATGATATCGTCTCTCTCTTGTGCATCGCCTTCGGCGAGTATCGCCATCTTTCCGACAATATTTCCGCCTGCCGCCTTGACAAGCTCTTCTATAGCGCGAAGCGATTCACCGGTCGAGATAACGTCGTCGACGATAAGGATGCGCTTGCCCTTCATAAGTTCTGCGTCGGCAGTGTCGAGATATAGCCTTTGTTCTTTTGCGGTCGTGATAGAATTTACTTTTACTTCAAAAACGCCCGTCATATAAAGCTTGGGATTTTTGCGTACAAGGAAATACTTTTTTGCGCCGCTCTGACGCGCCATCTCGTGAATTAACGGAATGCCCTTTGCCTCGGCAGTGATGAGATAATCATATTCGGGAGCGACCTCAAGCAAAGCCTTTGCACACGCGACAGTGAGTTCCTGATCTCCGAAAATAACGAATGCGCCTATATACAGGTCATCGGTAACCTTGCATATCGGGAGCTTTCTGTCAAGTCCTGCGAGTTTCATAGGATAGTAATTCATATTTCAACTTCCTTTCGGCGTGAATTTGTCCGTAAAACAATTATACATCAAAGCACGAAAAAGGTCAACAGCATTTTGCTGAAACAATATTTCAACAAATACAGAAAAATGAAAAAATATTTTATTTTGCTATTGCTTTTTTTAAAATGTTATTATATAATAAGACGAATGATAATTACAAGGCGAGGTAAAGCTGTATGGATATTAAAAAGATCATATCACAAATGACACTTGAAGAAAAAGCAAGATTCTGCTCTGGATTTGACGAGTGGCATATTGAAAAGCTTGACAGACTCGGTGTGCCCGAGGTAATGATGTGCGACGGACCTCACGGACTTCGTAAGAAATCCAAAGTGAAGGGCGACAGCTACTACTACAGCGACACTGTAAAGTCTACCTGTTTCCCGTCCGCGGCAGGACTTGCCTGCACGTGGAATAAGGAGCTTCTTTTCGGTCTTGGCGAGGCGCTTGCAAAAGAGGCAAGAGGAGAGCAGATCTCCATTCTTCTCGGCCCCGGTATCAATATGAAGCGTTCTCCCGTATGCGGACGTAACTTTGAATACTTCTCCGAGGATCCTTATCTTGCGGGTAAGCTTTCGGCAGAGTACATAAAGGGTGTACAGTCGCTTGGCGTCGGTACATCGCTTAAGCATTTCGCGGTCAATAACCAGGAGCATCGCCGTCACAGCACGAATGCTATAGTAAGTATGCGTACACTCAGAGAGATCTATCTGGCGGCATTCGAGATAGCGGTCAAGGAAGCAAAACCCGCGACAATAATGCATTCCTATAACTGCATAAACGGTGAGCAGGTATCGAGATCTAAGTGGTTGCTCGAGGACATCCTTCGCGGCGAATGGGGCTACGAGGGTATGGTTATGAGCGACTGGAACGCTATGAACAACAGGATCGCCTCTCTTGAAGCGGGATCCGATCTTGAGATGCCCGGAAGCTTCGGGGTAAGAGATGCCCAGATCGTAAAAGCGGTAAAAGAGGGCAAGCTCGATGAGGCGATACTTGACCGAGCACTTGAAAGAATACTTAAGACTGTATACAATTATCTTCCCGATGAAAACGCAGAGAAGGCAGACCTTGTCGCCTCTCACGCTTTCTGCACAAAGGTCGGCGAAGAGGCAATGGTCCTTCTCAAAAACGAGAACGGCATTCTTCCCATTGCTGATAAGAAGCCGCTTGCAATCATCGGTGCGTTTGCAAAGACACCCCGTTATCAGGGAAGCGGATCGAGCCGTGTAAATCCCGCATTTGTTGATGATATCACTCTCTGTATGAGCGAGCGAAACGGCATTGATGTTGAATATGCTGCAGGCTATACACTTGACGGTGATGTTGATACTCCCGATGAAGCTCTCATATCCGAGGCAGTTGAAGCTGCAAAGAAATGCGGCCGCGCGATCATCTTTGCAGGTATGCCCGACAGCTTTGAGTCTGAGGGGTATGACCGTCCCGGTATGGCTTTGCCCGCATCTCACAATGAACTTATCACGAGAATAGCAAAAGAGGTTCCCGAAACTGTTGTAGTGCTTCTCGGCGGATCTCCCATTGAAATGCCTTGGAAGGACAGCGTTTCCGCTCTCTTCTATGCATATCTCGGCGGTTGCGCTATCGGCCGTGCCATTACAAGACTTGTATTCGGAGACGTTTCTCCCAGCGGTAAGCTCGCAGAGACATTCCCCGAAAAGTACGAGCATAATCCCTCGTATCTCAATTTCCCCGGTGTGGGTGATGACGTTGTATACGCCGAGGGCGTGTTCATCGGATACAGATACTATCAGAAGAAGCAGATGCCTGTTGCGTATCCCTTCGGATACGGTCTGTCTTACACGACCTTCTCGTACGACGAGATCAAGGCTGACGGTGATAAGATCAGCGTAAAGGTCACAAATACAGGCAAGGTAAAGGCAAAAGAATCGGTACAGCTCTATGTCGGCGCAAAGCAGTCCTTTGTTGCACGTCCCGTAAAGGAGCTTAAGGGATTTGAAAAGATCGAGCTCTCTCCCGGTGAGAGCAAGTGGGTAGAGTTCACTCTCAATGACCGCAGCTTTGCATATTACGATGAAAGAGTCGGGGATTGGAGAGTTGAGACGGGCGAATACACAGTATATGTCGGTACAAACTGCAACCATACGCCCCTTTCGGTCACTGTATCCAAGGTCGATCCCAAACCCTATATTCCTCCGATACATATGAATACATCTATTCTCGATCTTATGACTATGGACGTATATGAGCCTATCAGAGAAGAGCTGGTTATGAAGGTGCTCCCCGCATCTACAAAGAAGCAGGTAGCCGAGCTTGGATTCTCCTACGATGTTCCCGGTATCTATTCGAAGCGTTACAGCACGCTCAGAATGGCGGTAAGATGGAATCACGGCGAGCTCACTGAAGATATGCTCCTTCACTATATCGACGAGGCAAATACAAAGCTTTTTGAAAAGTAAAAATAAAAATGCGGTGCAGATGCACCGCATTTTTTAATTGTATTACTTTCTTTCGTCAAGCCAAGCTTTTGCCGCGCTTGCGACGGCCTTGAGACTTCCTTCTTCAAAGGGAGTAGAGAGCTCTGCTGTCTTACAAAGCTCAACGAATGTCTTGCGTCCGCCTTCATTTACAAACGCATTGTAACGGCGCCACGCATCCTTGTAATCCTTTTGAGAGAGTTCCCAGAATATCAGCGATATAGTCTGCGCAAGGCAGTAATCGATATAATAGAAGGGATAGTGATAGATGTGGAGCTGTCTCTGCCACAAGCGGCCTTCTCCCCAGAACGGAACACCGTCCGCTTTGAGATAAGGACGGTAGATCGCCTCAAGCTCGTTCCATTTTTGATGGCGCTCGGCGGGAGTGAGCTCGGGATTGTCGTATACGACGTGCTGGAAGTGGTCGACAAGGCATCCGTAGGGGATGAATGTGAGCGAGCTTTCGAGATGCGAGAATTTTGCCCTGTCTACGTCCTCGCCGTAATAGAGCTTAAGCCAGGGCCAGGCAAGAAATTCCATTGACATAGAGTGGCACTCACAGGATTCCATAGTCGGCTGTGCAAGCTCAAGCAGGTCTGCATCCATATTTTGATATGCGGCGTATGCGTGTCCCGCCTCGTGCGTGAGAACGTCGACGTCTCCCGTTGTACCGTTGAAGTTGGAGAAAATAAACGGAGCGCCGTACTCGGGTATCTCGGTGCAGTATCCGCCCACCGCCTTACCCGGCTTCGCTTCAACATCAAGAAGCTCGTTGTCATACATAAAATTGATGAATTTTGCTGTCTCGGGGGACATCTCCTCATACATACGTTTGCCTGCAGCAAGTATGTCCTCGGGGGTACCCTTGGGTTTGGGATTGCCGTCCTTGTATTTGTAGTTGTCATCATAGATGCGCATATCTTCCTTGGCAATTCCTATGCGCTCTGCCTGCATTGCTTTCAGCGAGCATACTATCGGAACGATATCTTCAACCACCTGCTCTCTGAATTTTGCTACCATTTCGGGGTCGTAACAGTTGCGTGTTCTGCGCAGATATGCAAGCTCTGTGAATGACTTGAAGCCAAGCTTGTGCGCGATCTCTGTACGTACCTTTACAAGAGAGTCGAATATACTGTCAAGCTCGTCTGCGTGCTCCATATAGAATTTGCCGTCTGCAAAATACGCACCGCGGCGCATCTCGCGGTCGGGATGTTCCTTGTAGGGCGTGAGTTGTGATGTGTTGAGTATTTTTCCGTCATATGGGATCTCAGCGGATGCGATAAGTTTCTGATAGTCGCTGACAAGCGTATTTTCCTTCTGCAGAAGCGGGATTATCTCGGGCTTGAAGGTCTTGAGCTCCATTTCCATATTGATGAAAAGAAGCGAGCCGTATTTTTCTTTTACGTCGGGTAAGAATTTTGATTCAAGCAGGGAGTTCATAAATTCCTGCACCGATTCACTGAGCACCGGACCTTCGGTATCGTAGAACTGATTTTCTTTGTCGTAGAACTCGTCCTTTGTATTGATGCTGTGTCTGATATATGCAAGAGTTGACATAGACGAGATGTGGCGTTGGAGCTTTTCGTGCTCATCTATTGCGCCGAAAACACAGTTTTTGCACCCTGCATTCTTTACCTTATCGGTAAGTGCCTTGTATTTTTCACACATCGCGCCGATATCGACACGAGAGTAGGGCATATCATTGAATTTCATTTTCTAACCTCCAAAAATTGTATATGTATATGATATCACGGAGAACGCCGAAAATCAAGCAGAATATTGACAGTAGGTGCGCGGACGGGTATAATTGTAGTATAAAAGAAGGGGCGGTGAGCGCGTGAAAAGAATATTGGTGATAGGTTGTCCCGGAAGCGGAAAAAGCACACTTTCGCGTGCTATGGGAGCTGCCCTTGGTATCGAGGTGTGCCACCTTGACAACCTCTTTTGGAATGCCGATAAAACAACGGTCGAAAAGGAAGTCTTTTTAGAGCGGCTTGACAAAGAATTGAAAAAGGATGCACTCATAATAGACGGAAATTTCGGTTCAACGATGGATGTACGTATGGAATGGTGCGATACCGTATTATTTCTTGATCTGCCCACCGAGCTGTGCCTTGAAAGCGTTCGCGCAAGACGCGGTAAATTCCGCCCCGACATCCCTTGGATAGAGACCGAGGAGGATGCGGAGTTTATGGAGTACATAAAAAATTTCGGTCAAGAGCATCGTTCACACATACTCGAACGTATAGAAAAATATAAAAAAGATACAATTATCTTCACCTCGCGAGATGAGGTGAACGAATATATACGAAAATTGGAGAGTGGAAAATGAAGTTTATTTCTTGGAATGTAAACGGCTTTCGCGCCTGTCTTGAAAAGGGCTTTGCCGATTTTTTTGTCGCACAGAACGCTGATTTTTTCTGCATACAGGAGACAAAAATGCAAGAAGGGCAGGCTGATTTTGCTCCCGAGGGCTATTATTCATATTGGAACAGCGCCGAGAAGAAGGGATATTCGGGTACAGCAATATTTGCAAAGCACGAACCTATTTCGGTTACATACGGCATAGGAATACCGGAACACGACAGAGAGGGGAGAGTAATAACGCTCGAGTACGAGGATTTTTATCTGCTTTGCGTGTACACCCCCAACTCTAAGCGCGAGCTTGCCCGCCTCTCTTACAGAACGGATTGGGAAGATGCGCTCCGCTCTTATATGATAGAGCTTGATAAAAAGAAGCCTGTTATCTATTGCGGAGATTTGAACGTCGCGCACGAAGAGATCGACCTTAAGAATCCGAAGAGCAATCATATGAGCGCAGGATTTTCCGATGAGGAGAGGGCGAAATTTACCGAACTGCTGGGAAGCGGTTTTACCGATACTTTCCGCGCGCTTTATCCCGATAAGATCGAATATTCGTGGTGGAGCTATATGTTCCACGCAAGAGAGAAGAACGCAGGTTGGCGTATCGACTACTTCGTGGTCTCCAACAGACTGTTCCCGCGTGTAAAGGACAGCTTTATACTTGGTGACGTTATGGGAAGCGACCACTGCCCCGTGGGTATTGAATTAGAATAAAGGAGAAAAGTTTGAAAATAAATTTTCAAACACGGTTTTGTGGCTTTTGCCGAAAAAAGCAGAGCGGCAAATTGCTGCCGCAAACCAGCCCCAATTCCCAAAGAGAAAGGAAGCTTTTGCAAAGCAAAAGCTATGGTTATAAATATGAAACACATCAAGCCCGGACGCGGACCGTCGATGATGAGCGGTATCGTGGGAATATTTATGATATGCTTCGGCATCTTTTGGACCATCCTTGCCGCTCAGGCAGGCGGTATATTTGCAATTTTCGGTGTTATTTGGACGGGTATCGCCGTTATGATTACGGTGTATCATTTTAAGAACGCAACAAGCGAGAACCGCTATTCTCATTATGATATTACCGACAGCAGCGAAGAGCCCGATCCGTTTAACGAACGCTTTGGCGAGAATAAGAGCGAAAAAAGAGACTCAGATAACAAGTTCTGCCCTTATTGCGGGGCGTCGGTCGAATCTGACTTTAAGTTTTGCAACGAATGCGGAAAGGAACTTCCGAGATGACGCAAAAGGAGATCTGGAATATAGCCCTTCGTCAGTCGGCGTATGATTGCAATTGCGAACCCGAGGATTTTTTATCGGATAAGCACAAGGTGACGATATCAAAAAAGAATGATAAGGCAAGAAAATATCTTCCGCTGCCGTTTGAGTGCGATATGGTATCTTACGGGAATTCTATTGTTGCACAGACAAGCCGGCGCATAGCGGAAGTTGTTGATAAGTATCTTAGCAGATACGTAGCCTCTCACGCGCTTGAAACGCCGAATATTCACGTGCTTGACGATATGCTTGAGCCGTATGGGCTCAAGGTCTGTTTTATGGCGGAATACTTTTTGCCCGACCTTGACGCACTGCACGAGATACCGTGTAAATATGAATTGAAGGTGTTACACAAAGAAGATTTTAAAGATCTATACCTTCCCGAGTGGAGCAACGCACTCTGTGAAAAAAGACGCGAACTCGATGTTCTCGGCGTCGGCGCGTACGACGGCGATAAGCTTGTCGGACTTGCGGGATGCAGTGCCGATTGCGAAGATATGTATCAGATCGGCATAGACGTGCTTCCCGAATACAGACGGCAGGGAATTGCCGCTTCACTCACGAGCCGCCTTGCGCTTGAGATATTGAAGATAGGCAAGGTCCCGTTTTACTGCACCGCGTGGTGCAATCTGCGTTCGGCGCGAAATGCGCTCAAGTGCGGATTTCGCCCCGCTTGGGCGGAGCTTACCGCAAGAGATATCGATTTTGTAAACAAATCTAACGCGGAGTTGAAATTGAGATGAAGCTTGTGTTTAGTGCACTTACAAAATTTATTATAGGAGCTCTTTTGGTCGCGGCAATGCTGTTTTTGCCTGCGTGGACGCTCGATTATATGGGTGCGTGGCTCTTTATGGCGCTGCTTTTTATGCCGATGCTTATTATGGGCATCGTTATGCTTATCAAAGCGCCGGAGCTGCTAAAAAAGCGGCTTGACTCAAAAGAAAAGCAAAAGACGCAAAAGGGAGTGCTCGCCCTCTCGGGAATTATCTTGTTGTGTGGGTTCATTCTCTCGGCATTTGATCACAGATTCTTATGGTCAAGCGTGCCCGAATGGCTTACCGCCGCGGCATCGGTGGTCTTTATTTTGGGTTATGCTCTGTACGCCGAGGTAATGCGCGAGAACGCATATCTCTCCCGCACGGTAGAGGTACAAGAGGGACAGAAGGTTATCGATACGGGGCTATATGGCGTGGTGCGCCATCCTATGTATCTTGCAACATTTTTGATGTTTCTCTCCATTCCGCTCCTCTTAGGCTCTTTTTGGGGGTTTGTTCCGTTCGCCCTCTATCCCATAGTTATAATAGTGCGCCTTTTTTATGAAGAAAAGTTGCTCACGCGTGAGCTTGCAGGCTATGCTGACTATATGAAAAGGGTAAAATACAGAATACTGCCGTTTATATGGTAAAAAAGACCGTTTTTTAAAACGGTCTTTTAATTATCAGAGAGTTTGCGTATAAATTCGGTTATCTCATTTCCTACTCTTGTAAGCTCGTCGATAAATTCTTCTGTTGTCATACGGAACACGCCCGAAACGACGGCAGAGAATTGCAGGAGCCTGTCTCCTGTGACAACTCTGACCGAGTAATCGGGACCGAGCTCGTGCATCAGCTTCTCTATGTATGCGTCTGCCGTTTCGTTCTCCTTTGTGAAAACGACGCGGTAGTTATCGTGTGTGAAATCCGAACCTGTTCCTTTGTCTACAAGGTAAGCGTCAAAAACGAGTACAAGCTCGGTCTTGGTATACGCGACATAGCTGCTTAGTATATCCATAAGCGTGTCGCGCGCCTTCTCAAAATCCATATCTGCGATCGAAGAAAGCGTATCCCACGAATATATGAGATTGTATCCGTCAACGATGGTGAGCCGTCTTGGCGGTTTCGGCGGTCTTTTGTGTTTTTTCTTCTCGCTCTCGGAAGAGATCGTTTTCGGCTCGCTGTAGCGTCTGCGCTTGATCGGACCGAACTCGCGAAGCATTATCGCTTCAAGATCGGCATCGCTTATACTGTATCTTCTTGCAAGCGTCGCGGTGCGGGGAATGACTCTTTCTGCTGCGTCCGAGAGTGCGGCGGATGCGTCAAGGTGCTTATATTTTTCGACTTCATCCCACGGTACGACAAATCCTGCGCCCCTCTCGCAAAATACGGAGTGAGGCGTATTGTCAAGGTCGGCGGCGGGGTCATAACCCACGGCATCTGCTATCTCAGCTTCGTTATGGCAGGGATAATATCCGTCGGGAGTGCAGAAAAGCTTGCCTTCGCCGCGAGTGTATGAGATGACTTCACGCACATAATCGTGAAGAGTTGCAACCGGTCCTTTTCCCGTAATTGTTGCAAGATCCGTGTCAGAGCTCTCGATCTCAAACTCGGCAGAGCGAGTCTGCAGATCACCCATAGCACGACCTACTGCCGAGGCGGGCAACTCAAGTCTGAATTTGTAATACGGCTCAAGCAGGGTACAGCCTCCGCACATAAGACCGTGGCGCACTGCACGAAGAGTCGCCTCGCGGAAGTCGCCCCCTTCGGTGTGTTTTAAATGCGCCTTGCCCGCGACAAGAGTTATCTTTGTGTCGGTAAGCTCGGCACCCGTGAGCGTACCGCGGTGTGCTTTTTCATAAAGGTGTGAGAGTATGAGCCTTTGCCAATTGGTATCAAGGCTGTTTTCGGGAAGATCGACGTCGTATATAAGTCCTGTGCCTTTTGGCTGAGGTTCAAGCAAAAGCTGTACTTCGGCGTAGTGGCGAAGCGGCTCAAAGTGTCCGATCCCGATCGCTTTTTCTTTGATCTTTTCTTTGTAGAGTATTCTTCCCATATCAAACTCGCAATGGATGGAAAGACGCTCGGATATCATTCTCTTTAATAGGTCTATTTGGATGTCGCCCATAAGTTTGGCTTCGATCTGGCGAAGCTCCTCGTTCCAATATAGGTGCAACGACGGTTCTTCCTCTTCAAGCTCTTTGAGCTTGGGAAAATACTGTACGGGGTCGCACTCATCGGGCAAAACTATGCGGTATGAGAGCACGGGCTCAAGTATCGGCGCACAGGTCGCAGGCTCAAATCCGAGTCCCTGCCCGACATAAGTCGCCGAAAGACCGCTCACGGCGCATATCTCGCCTGCGCTGACAGAATCGACCTGATCGAATTTTTCGCCCGAATAGAGCCGTATCCGGCTGATCTTTTCGATCATCTTTTTATTGTCTGCCGAGGTGTAGAATATCTCGTCGCGCGCCGAGAGACATCCGCCAGTTATCTTCATATAAGTGAGACGCGCAGAGCTCGCGCGGGCAATTTTATACACTTTTGCGCCGAAGCCTTCGCTTTCGTAGGATGGCGCACGTGTGTATTTGTCAAGCGAATCGAGAAAGAAGTCTATGCCCGTCATTCTCAGTGCCGAGCCGAAAAAGGCAGGAAAAAGTTTCCGCTCGGCTACAAGAGCGGCTATTTCGCTATTCTCTATAGGTTCTCCCGCAAGCACACAATCGAGGAACCTTTCGTTTGCAAGCGCGAGCTTTTCGTCAAGCTCTGATTTTGACTCTTTTTCGTGGAACGCAACGCAAAAAGGAGAGAGCGATTTACCAAGCTCGGCTTCGACCTCGTCTGCGAGCTTTATCGATATATCTGTTTTGTTTACAAAAATAAAGGTCGGAACATTGTAGAATTCAAGCAGCTGCCAGAGGGTGCGTGTGTGATTCTGTACGCCGTCGGCAGCGCTGACCACAAGTATTGCATAGTCAAGAAGAGAGAGTGTTCTCTCGGTCTCGGCTGAAAAATCGACGTGCCCCGGGGTGTCAAGGAGAATAAAGTCGCAGTTTTCGCTTGAGAAGCGGGCTTGCTTGGAAAAAATCGTGATTCCGCGTTCGCGCTCCAGTGCGTTCGTGTCAAGGTAGGTGTTGCCGTGGTCGACACGCCCGAGCTTGCGTATTTTGCCCGAAATAAAGAGAAGTGCCTCCGAGAGCGTCGTCTTGCCTGCATCAACGTGCGCGAGTATGCCGATCGTCAGTTTCTTTTTCACACATAACACCTCCTTTTTGAGTAATAAAGATATTATATCATTTCTTGTTTGTTTTTTCAAGCCGTTTGCAATCTTGTGTGTTTTGTGTTATACTGTAAAAAATATCTTTTTAAGGAGATTATTATGAGAAAGACTTTCGGAGCAAAAACTTGGGTATATCCTATGCCTGTTCTTATTGTGGCAACATACGGCGAGGACGGCACCCCCGACGCGATGAACGCCGCGTGGGGCGGCGTTTATGACACAAATCAGATAATGCTTTGCCTTGCCGATGATCATAAGACAACAAAGAATATTGCAAAGACGGGTGCGTTCACTGTCAGCTTTGCGACCTCAAATACGGTCATCCCGTGTGACTATGTAGGTATCGTTTCCGCAAACGATGTTCCCGACAAATTCGAAAGAGCTGGGTTTCACGCGACAAAAAGCGAATATGTTAACGCACCGCTTATAGACGAGCTGCCGATGGCACTTGAATGCAAGCTCATAAAATTCAACGAGGACGGTATCTGCATCGGAGAGATAGTCAATGTTTCGGCTGACGAGAGCATCCTTGACGAAAAGGGAACGGTCGACGCGAAGAAGCTCGATCCTATAAGCTACGACGGCGTGACGCACGCATATTGGAACATCGGAAAAAAAGTAGGGCAGGCTTTTTCTGACGGAAAGAAGATATAACGGAGAAATAAAAATGATACTTGAAACACCGCGTCTTATCCTTCGCCCTTGGCGTGAGGATGATGCAGAAGACTTATATAAATATGCCTGTGACCCTGACGTAGGTTATCCTGCAGGTTGGCCTGCGCACACGAGCGTAGAGAATAGCCGCGAGATAATTTCGGGTGTGCTGTCGGTGAATGGAACGTTTGCCGTTTGCCTTAAGGAGAGCGGCCGTGCTATAGGCTCGGTTGGACTCAAGACGGGTGCGGCTACCGATATGACCGAGCGTGAGGATGAATGTGAGCTCGGGTATTGGATAGGTAAGCCCTTTTGGGGAAGAGGACTTATTCCAGAGGCGGCATCTGAGCTTCTTCGCTATGCTTTTGAAGAGCTGGGGATGCGTGCCGTTTGGTGCGGCTACTATGAAGGAAATATAAAGTCGCGCCGTGTGCAGGAAAAGCTCGGTTTTGTTTATCAGCATAAGACCGAGGGACTTGAGGTGCCGCTTGTCGGTGAGGTGCGCACGGGGCACGTTATGCTGTTGACACGCGATGAATGGAAAAAGAAAAAATGCAGATGAGGAAAACTCATCTGCGTTTTTTATCTGTTAATCTGAAGCTGATCTCAAGCAACCACGTTACCGTGTCGTCACTTGCAGTTCCATCGAGTGCAACCGAGAGCCAATGACGCTTACTCATATGATATGCAGGATGAATACCGTCCTCTTCCCAAAAGGAAGCTATGATCTCGTCCGAGCATTTGATGTTGACAACGTCAATATCTCCGTCCTCGGTAATACCAAGCTTTTCTTTAGGTATGGTCATTATTACGGCAAACCATTTTCGGTTGGACCTATGGCGAAAGACCGCGAAACTTGGGTAACGTTCCCATAGATATTCGGGCGAGGTGTTATACGTCTTGACAATAAAAGATTCAAGTTCATTTCGTGTCATATCTTGCACCTCCGTTTTAAAAATAATTATAACACTCATTTTCGTATAATACAAGATACATTGCGTTTTTCGCGGAATTATGATATAATAAACGCAGCATTAAGCGATAGCAGACTGTTTCGATAATATCAGCTGCGTTGAGAGCGAAATATGATACAATACAAAAAAGACAATATATGCAAGGAAATGGATATGTCAAAAATAAAAGAATGGTTTAAAAAAGAAAAAAAGCAGAGCGAGATACTGCTACGCAGCATGC
>CAYZHW010000016.1:0-17559 GCA_964478105.1 uncultured Lachnospiraceae bacterium
CATCCAGAGTCCATATCTTTGATAAGGACACAGAGCGTTGCATCGCTCACTAATAACAAGAATGAAACAAAATACCGCCGATCGAAAGGTCGGCGGTATTTTATTTCAAAAAATAGTTTACTTTTTATGCGGTTTATGTTATACTTGACTCGAGAAATGACTTTTTGGATCTGTCTTTTATATATTCCGATAAAGCGAGGATAATTATGAAAAGAATCGTATCGTTTTCGTGTATCATTGTATCTGTATTGTTGCTGTTTTCCTTTACGGTACTTATGGTTTCATCGGTTGAGGATAGCGGACTTTCAATGAATATCACCGGCGTGTCTGTCAGATACGACGCCCCTGCGGGAATCAGATTTATTACCGAGGTCGAAAAAAACGACTTCTTCAAATCTCATTATTCGGGCGAAAAATATAAGTACGCGGGCGCGGATATTACGTTTGGAACTCTTATCATTCCCACGAATAAGCTTGACGGTGAGCTTACCGTTGATACCGAGGGCGCTGTAAATATCGAAGCGCGTGTAATACTTTCTCAGGATGCAAATAAGCTTTCCTATACGGCAGTGCTTTACGGTATACCTGAAAATATCGAAGGATATAGATGCGAGCTCACAGTTTGCTCTTATGCAAAATATACCGATGGCGGCCTTGTTGTCTATGAGTATTCCAATACTGCAAAATGCTCGTATTCCGACGTTGCAAAAATGGTGTGTGCTGATGCGCAGGTATCATCCAACGTTAAAAGAAGACTCAATCTCATACAAGCGCTGGGAACTGTGGGTGAGGATTTCTACGCTGAAAATCCGCAGAATGTCTATTTGCTTGAAGGAGCCGATGCACAGCTTTTTGCTGATTTTGCATCAGCACTTGAAGCCGAGGGGTATACCAAGCACACAAATTATGAGAGCTCGGGCAACCATTTCGGTGTGTACTACAACGATGACTATACAGTAACCTTTTACTATACCCCAAAGACTATAGGAAAGTATACCGATACCGACCAGAGCAAGTGGTACGTTTCGGGAAATTATAATGACGATTGGGAAACCATCAATAAATACGTGTCTATAGCGGATGCGGAGAACATTATGCGTATTATCGTTGAGAAGACAGCGGATACGGTTCTTCCGGCACTTCCTTCCGAAAATGTATACACAAGACTTGAAGGACAAAAAAACACACTGGCTTATGTATTCCCGACCGATAGCTATAACAAAAACTGTATGGGATATGTTATACAGCTTGCCGACGGAAGCTTCCTTATTATCGACAGCGGATATAACACTACCGATGACAAAACACCGGAGGATGCTTCAACCGAATCCGATTATTTCTATAACTACCTCGTATCTCATAAGCCGTCGACACACGAAAAACCTGTTATTGCGGCGTGGATAGTGACGCACAAGCACGGTGATCACGTTAATGCTATGAAGGCATTTCTTTCTAATCCGACATATGCTGACGGTGTTGTACTTGAGCAGGTGATATTAAATTTGATGGAGAGCGAGGGCATAAATCTTAAAGAAGACCCCGAACCTGTTTGGTTCGCCGACAAGTATATAACTCCGTACTTCCCGGACACCAAGATCATAACCGCACATACGGGATACAAATTTTACATAAGAAATGCTGAGGTGAATATACTCTATTCCATCGACGACTTTGCTCCCAACAAGGTGTCTACCTTCAGCAACAATGAGTCGCTCGTGTTCGATGTTATTATTGACGGTACGCAAAGACTTATGATTACCGGGGATATGTTCATTCCCGCAAGCCGTGCGCTTGTAAATATGTACGGTGAGGACTTAAGAAGTGACGTTATTCAGATAGCGCATCACGGTAACTTCGGTGCAACTCCCGAATTCAATGCACTTGTCTGGCCCGATTCGCAGGATTATACGAGCGATCTGAGATTTGCGCTCCTTCCCAATCCTAAGGCTAACCAGAGCTGGACGCGTCTTAAGAATCCGGAAAACACTTGTCTGCAAAAAGTTGTCGAAAATGACGGTATGGACTGGTTCGATAAGCTCTATGCGACATACGAGATACTCTTTGATTCCGAGCTTATGGGCGATGATGTATTTGACTCAAACAAATTCCCTACCTCTAAAGAAAGGGATAATGCTTATAAGGCCAACGGAAAGTGGAAGGTGATCGAGCTTTACACGGCTGAATAATGACAGGATATTTTTACTTATAAAAAAAGAATGACTCGCTGTATAACGTGAGTCATTCTTTTTGTTGTAAAAGGATAATCGCGGGAAGACCGACCGGAAAGAAAAAGGTTTGATTTTTGCTCCTTTTTGTGATATACTGATAATATATTTGAGAAAAGACTGCTTTGGAGTATAAATAAAGCTCTGCAAAGGAGAGACCAATGAAAAAAACGAGATTTTTTTGGTGCGTGTGCCTTGCTGTTATTGTAATGATCCCGTTGGCGGTTATCAATGCGGGCGCGGCCGATGTCTGGGACGGCACGGTAACTTCAAATTGGTATAACGAGAATTCCGGTGTGCTTGTTATCGACAGCGCTGAGGATCTTGCCGCTTTTGTGTCTGCTGTAAACAGCGGAAGATCTTTTTCGAAAAAGACGGTAGAGCTTGCCTGCGATATCGTTTGGGCCGATGGGGATCTTGAGACGTGGAGAGAAAGTGCTCCTAAGAACAAATGGACACCTATCGGAACATCGTCGAATCCTTTTACGGGAACCTTTGACGGAAAGGGACATATTGTTTCCGGTCTCTATTATTACGGAACAAAATCGGGAAATTCCAATGCGGGATTTTTCGGATATACTACAGATGCTGTAATAAAGGATCTCCATATCGAGAATTCTTACATAAACGCATACAGAACTATCGGTTCGATCGTTGCGTATGCCCAAAAGTCACTTACTGTTTCCGGATGCTCGAGTAATGCATATCTTGTGAGCAATTATATGACTGCCGCTGATCATAATATCGGCGGTATCGTCGGCAGAGCTGACGGTATTATAACCGAAACGCAAACGATAGGTAATGTATCACAGACCGTGGTGGTAAGCGCGGACAAGGTCGATGTCTCCGACTGCATATATGTCGGCGATATCACAAGCGACAACGGATGTAATGTCGGCGGTATCGTGGGCAGAGCGAACGGTTCGACTTTTACAATATCGGGTTGCTTTGCGGACGGTACATACACAGGATTCAACCGCGTAAGCGGTATTCTCGGAAGAGCATACAGTGATGTGGAGATATCCGATTGCTGTTCTTTTGCCGATCTTTATATTTGGGGAGATGCCAACATCGGCGGTATCCTTGGCGGATTCCGTGTGGACAATACGGTATATATTCACGATTGCTACTATGACGGTAATTTTTATGATGCGTATTCTTCCACGTACGGTTCGATAAGATCGATTCCCACCAGACTCGGAGCCAATGAGATAAGCGGCGGTGTAGCATACGGAACATTCTTAGAGACGTCTACCTATTATACCGATTCCGACAATGACAATTCTTACTCGGCTTCGGGAAATCAAACAGGGATACCCTCCGGCGTAAAGCGCCTTGGCGGACTCGATGAATTTCTTGCAAACAATGACAGCTTTGACACGAATCTTTACGGGACGGTATTCCCCGTTGCATATTCGGGTGCGCACGATTGCGGCGACCACTTTGGGAAATGGCTCGATGATCCCGAGAGCGACGGACAGATACGCGGCTGTACTTACAGAAACTGTACCGCTGCCGAGACCCGCGAGCAGTCCTTTAAGATATCCGGTGCATCTGTAAGATATGATGAGCCCTCGGGTATACGTTTTCTTACCGAGGTCGACAAAAACACCTTTTTCAAAGAATATTGCAACAAAAACATATACACCTACACGGGTTCTGATCTCACCTTCGGAACTTTGATAATTCCTACGGATATGCTCAGCGGTGAGCTTACCGTGCAGACATCGGACGCTGTGAACATAGAAGCACGCGTGATACTTTCTCAAAACAGCGAGAAGCTCTGTTATACGGCTGTTCTTTACGGATTCCCCGAGACTATCGAGGCATACAAGGACAACCTGACGGTTCGTTCTTATGCGAAATATACCGATAACGGACAGACGAAGTACGTTTATACTTCCGCTGCCGATTGTTCATTCTTGGATATAGCCGAGATGGCTTATGCCGATGAAAGAACATCTCAGGATGTAAAAGAAGGGCTTAATCTTCTTATCGCGCTCGGTGTTGTTGATGATACTTTCTATGATGAGTGCCCCGATAACGTAACGGTACTTGAGTACGCTACACCCGAGCTTTTTGCAAAGTATGCGGCGGCTCTTGAAAAACAGGGATTTACCAAGCATACCAATTATGAATACTCTGACAATCATTTCGGTGTTTACTACAACGATGATTATGTCGTATCCTTCTATTACACGCCAAAATCCATAGGCAAGTATACTGAACCCAATCAGGAATGGTATGCTTACGGCTCTATTGTAAACGAGAGGACCGAGGATATGGCAAAGATCCGGGAGAAGTTCGGTGTTCATATAGAAGACGTATATAACATTATGAGGGTCATCGTCGAGAAAAGGGAAGATGCCGATCTTCCTGCCGTTGAGTCCGAGAACGTATATACAAGAACTGCGGGTATGACGAATACTATCGCGCAGATATTCCCGAACGACAACTACAATCACTACGGTATGGGGTACATAGTTCAGCTTGCTGACGGAAGCTTTATTATTGTAGACGGCGGTGAGGATGAGGTCGACCCGAGAGTATCGAGCGATGATACCGATGCCGATAATCTTTATCGGTATCTTATGGAGATGAAACCCGCTCATCACGAAAAACCGGTGATCGCAGCCTGGTTCTTGACGCATCGACACAATGACCACGTTGAAGTCATCCAGGGATTTTTGCCGAAATATGCGGATCTTGTTGAGGTCGAGCAGGTCGTATATAACTTCTCGGCAGGTGAGGTCTCAATTCCGACAGAGACTGTCGATATAAACAGATTTGCGGACAAATATCTTAAACCCTATCTGCCCGATGCAAAGATCATTACGGCGCATACGGGGTATAAGTTCTACATAAGAAATGCGGTCGTTACAATACTCTATTCTATTGACGATCTTTGTTCGCAGGATATAGCAAAGGTCTTTGTAAATAACGAGTCTATTGCTTTTGATATGGTCATCGACGGCAAGCAGAGAATAATGTTCACGGGTGAGATATTTATACCCGGAAGCCGTGCGCTTGTAAATATGTACGGCGAGGATCTTGTAAGTGATATAATTCAGCTCTCGCATCACGGACACTACGGCGCTACCGAAGAGGTATATCAGTACATCTGGCCCGCTTGGCAGGATTACAGTGCTTCCGACAAGTTCGTCCTCTGGCCTATCGGAAACGAGGAGCAGAGAAGAGACAGACTTTATCTTGCGGAGAATCTATGGATAATAAAACGTATTGCCGAGGATGTCGGAATAGAGTGGAAGACCGAATGGGATGCCGCGATCGCAAATATTATGGCGAGCAGTTCATACAAAAACGATGCCGCACGTTTTGCCGCGATAGGAAAATATCTCACGGCGGAGGGCAGACTCGCTTACTCAAACAGAGCTCTTTGGGATAAGATACATTCGATGTGCGATATGATATTCAAGAGCGGTACGGTTAGCGATACAATTGGAAAAACAGAGGCTGCTGCCAGCCCCAACTATAGTACGTATAAGACATCAACGCCTAATTACACGGGCGATAGAGTCGCTCTTTCGGGCGCTATCGGAAGCTGGGAGATAATAGAACTCTATACAAAGTAACAGAATGAAAAAGTAAGAAGAGAACCTCGCTGCAGACGTCGTTCTCTTCTTGTTTTTTTGTTATATAAAATAATTGACTTTGTTATGGCAGTGTGCTATAATAATAATTAATATTGATCACGTTTTTAGAACAAAAATACAAATTATCGCAAAAATGCGATGTGGGAGGTTTACGTGAAAAATTTTAGAAACCTATTTTCTTTCTCGCTTGCACTCATTATGATGCTTTGCATTTTCATTGTTGGTGCAAGTGCTGCCGATGCAGATGTTTGGGACGGAACGGCAACTTCAAATTGGTATGATTCGAGCGCAACGACACTCGTTATCGACAGCGCAGAGGATCTTGCGGCATTCGTTTCTGCTGTTAATGGGGGAAACGTTTTCTCAGGACAAACAGTCAGACTTGATTGCGATATTATATGGACTGCGGGTGACGCGTCCGAGTGGAGCGAAATAACTGCTCCCGACAGAAGCTGGACTCCGATCGGAACTTCTGCGAACAAGCCCTTCCAAGGAACATTTGACGGAAACGGACACACGGTCTCGGGACTTTATTATCACGGCACGATCACCGGAGCAGGATTCTTCGGCTATGTAAAGGGCGCTACGATAAAGAATCTTCACATCAAGAATTCTTATTTCCACGCTCAGACACGTGTGGGCGGTATTGTAGGCAGCAGTGCGGGCGGACAGCTTACGATCACGGGATGCTCGGTAAACTCTACCTATCTGCTCAGTAACTGGGCTACAAAAGACAATCACCACGTCGGCGGTATCGGCGGATACCTTGACGGCGGATCCACACATCCTGTTACTATATCCAATTGCGCATTCAGCGGAAACATTATTTCTGATGACGGCGTTAACGTCGGCGGTATCGCGGGCACTATCAAGGGAAGCACAGTCAATGTTTCGACTTGTATGGCAACAGGAAATTTCACGGCAAGAAACCGTCTCGGCGGTATCATTGGCCGCTCATACAGCTCACTTACGATCTCCGATTGCTATGCAAATGTAAACCTTGTTACTTGGGGTACTGCTAATCAGGGCGGCATAATCGGCGGACTTCGTACGACCGATACGACATCCATTCCCGAAATGACGATCCTGCGTTGCTACTACAACGGAACAAATCTCCATACCACAAACGATGCTTTAGGTAAGTTTACAAGTCTTGCTACAAGACTTGGAAGCTACGAGGTAGACGAGACGACCGAAAAGAATCCGCTTGGAAGCATTTCGACCTCTTCTACGTATTATACCGATTCCACTAACGACAGCACATACTTTGCACAGTCCGGTCAGGCGGCGGTTCCGACTTCCGTTTTGAAGAAGGGCGGACTTACAGAATTTCTTGCACAGAATTCCAACTTTGTAAAGGATCTTTACGGAAATGTGCAGCTTCTCGCGCTTTCCTGCACACATAATTGCGAAGATTATGCAGGTGAGTGGAAGGAAGATTCAACAACAGGCGGGCAGAAGGCAGAGTGTCTGGCTCCCGGTTGTGACGAGATACTTACAAGAGATGAATCGTTTAAGATCCTCGGTGTCTCTATAAGATACACAGATCCCTCTGGAATCAGATTCCTTACGCAGGTAAACAAAAACGATTTCTTCAAAGAGCTCTATACGGGCGACGACAGCAACTATGCATATGACGGTGCGAATGTAACATTCGGCACTGTTATCATTCCCGAAAATCTCCTTGCGGGAGAGCTTACTGTTGATACTCCTTCTGTTTTGAATATCAAAGCAAAAAAGATATACAATTCATCCAGCTATTCCCAGACGGATGATGTGTTCTACTATTCGGCAGTAGTTGTCAACTACCCCGAAAGAATAGATACTTACGGAAGCGACCTTATGGCTCGCTCGTATATGACCTATACCGACGCCAACGGAGAGACGGTCTACGTTTATACAAACACAAAGAAGATATCCTTCTATGAGATAGCTTCGAAGATATACGCACAGACCACCACAAGCGCTGCTACAAAAGAAGGACTTAATATGATCCTTGCGCTCGGTGCTGTAGATGACGGATTTTACGATGAGGGTCACAACCGAGTAATGCTCCTTGAAAATGCATCGGAGACTCTCTTTAACGAGTATGCCGCATCGCTTGAGTCTCAGGGCTTCACAAAGCACACAAACTACAAGTATGCCGGAAACAGCTTTGGCCTATATTATAACGATGATTATGTCGTGACCTTCTACTATACGCCCAAATCTATAGGAAAATATACCGAGGATAATCAGGACTGGTATGTCGGCGGTACGAGCATTACAGATGATATGGACACCATTGCCAATTCGGTACGCGTCGAGGATATCGAGAACGTAATGCGTGTTATTATCGAAAAGAGAAGCCAGACCGATCTTCCTCAGACCGGTTATGAGAATTATTTAGGATATACAAGAAATACAAGCGTTACAAATTCTATCGCCTATGCATTCCCGAACGATAACTACAATCACTACGGTATGGGATATGTTATCCAGCTCGGTGACGGAAGCTTCCTTATCATCGACGGCGGTAATAATGTTGACGATCCCAGAGATGACAGTACAGACACCGATTCTGACTATCTCTACGATTATCTTATGTCCAAGAAGCCGGCTAACCACGAAAAACCTGTGATCGCGGCTTGGATACTTACTCACATTCACGGCGACCATACCAATGCTATGAAGAATTTTATTTCCGAGTACAGTGAGTCTGTAGAACTTGAGCAGGTCATCTACAACTTTATGTCGGGTGATACTGTTGTTCCTACAGGAAACAGAGATAAGGAAAGATATGCCGAGGTGTATATCAAGACATATTTCCCCAACGTAAGGATCGTAAGAGCTCATACGGGTTACAAGTTCTTTATCAGAAATGCGGAAGTAAATATTCTCTATTCCATAGACGATATTATTCCCGAAAGCTTTGAGGGAATGTTTGCAAACAACGAGTCTATCGCGTTTGACGTGATCATAGACAATACACAGAGACTTATGTTTACGGGCGAGATATTCATCCCCGGAAGCCGCGCACTCGTTAATATGTACGGCGCGTCGCTCAAGAGTGACGTTGTTCAGATCTCCCATCACGGAAACTACGGTGCGACCCTTGAAGTTAACCAGCTTATCTGGCCCGATGACGGAACTGACTATACGACAGACAGCCTCAAGTTTGCACTTCTTCCCAACGGTAATAACCGTCAGGCAAGAAACAGACTTCTTCTTAATGAAAATACGCCGTTTATAGAACTGCTTATCGGTACAGGATATGATACCTTGTCCGAGCTGAATATAAATCTGGCAAGTAAGAAGTTATACATCAACGGCGACCTTATTTTCGAGAACGGAACGGTCACGAGCGGTTATACTACTGAGCAGAGCGATGTAAATGTAGTTGCATCCGGCGCAATCGGAATGTGGAAGACTATAGCTCTTTACACAAGCGATGTACCTGATAATGATATTATCATAGATTGGCCCGACGGTTGGAACTGATCAAAAGGAGAGGCATTTTGCCTCTCCTTTTTTCATAAAAATACATTGACTTTGCATATCAAATATGGTAAAATGTAATAGATATACTCGTCTTGAAAGACAAAAGGAGAATTATATGAAAAAGACAAGAATCATTGTATGTGCTTTCCTTGTGCTTCTTATGCTCATCCCTTTGGGTGCGGCAAATGTAAGCGCTGCAGATACGGTAAGCATATGGGACGGCACAAGAGATTCAAGCTGGTATGACTCTACAGCTACCGAGCTTGTAATCAATGATGCGGCTGACCTTGCGGATTTTGCATATCAGGTCAGAAGCGGAAAACAGTTTGTCGGTGTTACGGTAAAGCTTAACTGTAATATCATTTGGGCCGAGGGCGACGCTTCCGAGTGGAGCGCTACAAACAAGCCTGCCAGGGTTTGGTCTACTATCGGAACAAGCGAGACAAATTCCTTCAGAGGAACATTTGACGGTCAGGGGCATTACGTATCGGGTCTCTACTGCAAGACTACGGGATCATCCAGAGCAGGATTTTTCGGTGAGATATGCAATGCTACCGTAAAGAATCTTTCGGTGATCAATTCTTATTTTTGTGCCGATCAGCTTGTGGGCGGTATCGCAGGAATGGCGAGATTCACCAATACCATCTCCGATTGCTATGTTGATGCTTATATACACAGTATTACAGCAGCAGGTCAGGTCGGTGGCTTGATAGGTCAGGCGTTTAACGGTTATGCAGACAACAGCCTTACAATATCCAACTGTGAGACAAGAGGTGTTATCACTTCCGATCTTTCGCAACAGGTCGGCGGTATGGTCGGTATTGCTAAGGGAACGTCAAAGGATAAGAACAAAAACGAAGTCTTGACTTCTCTTACACTTAATATGACAAACTGCCTTTCAACGGCTACACTTTCGGGTGCGAGCCAGATCGGCGGTATGGTCGGTAAGGCGGAGTATTCGAACGCAACCTTTAATACCTGCTACTACAAGGGTGATCTTTATGCGTGGTCTACTGCCAATATCGGCGGCGTTGTCGGCGGATTTGGCGGTGATGTGGACAATAACGGTTTCACTCTTACGGTAAACGCTTGCTACTACGACGGTAACTTCTATCGCGGCAGCGGAGCATCGCTTGCCGGACTTTATGTAGCTCCTACACGTGTCGGCGGTGTATTTGGTACAACGGACACATACGGTGACACCACATATCAGAGTACATTGTACGGTTCTGTAGCTTCTTCTTCTACGTATTATACCGATTCTGCAAACGATAACAGCGGCGAACGCTCGGGCTCGATGTCTGTTTTCGGAACTCATACTTCTGCTACGACAACTAATTATACATATTTGAAGCCTACAGCAAAGAGCTCGTCGGGCGGACTTTCCGCTTGGCTGAAAAAGGCTACAAGCTATACAACAGACAAATACGGCAATGTACGTCTTACAACATTTTCGCTTTCTCACGATTGCGCAGATCATTACGGTGAATGGATCGCAAACGGCGAAGGTGTGATACACGTATGTACATACGGCAGTTGTGTTGCCACAGAGACACGTGACCTTTCCTTTGACGTGGTTGAAGCGTCGGTAAGATATGATGATCCTGTTGGTATCAGATTCCTTACAAAGGTCAATAAAAACACCTTCTTCAAGAACCTTTATACAGGAAACGATGACAGTTATGCTTATTCGGGTGCGAATATAACCTTTGGTACGGTCATACTTCCTACCGATATGCTCGACGGCGATCTTACTGTTGATACAGAAGGCGCGGTAAACATAACAGCGCGAAATATATATAATGTTGATGAATATGCGCAGACTTCGGATACTTTCTATTATTCCGCAGTTCTTGTAAACCTTCCCGATCAGATCGATGTGTATAACCGCGATCTTGCTGTTCGCTCTTATGCTAAATACGATGTAAACGGAGAGTCGGTATGTGTATATACCGATACAGTCGTTACTTCGTTCTACAATGTAGCCGAGAATATATACGAAAGCAGCGATACAACCCAGTCGGTAAAGGAAGGCCTCAACCTTAAGATTGCACTTGGCGCTATAAGCGATAAGTTTTATTCCGAGAATCCCGATAAGGTGCAGATTCTTGAATATGCATCGGCTGAGCTCTTTGACGAATACGCAGAATCGCTTGAATCCGAGGGCTTCACAAAACACACAAATTATACTGCTTCGGGCAACAGCTTCGGTCTTTACTACAACGATGATTACGTTGTAACCTTCTACTACACTCCCGAGACAATAGGAAGTTATGTTGAACCCAATCAGGAATGGTATGCATACGGAACTCAAACAACCGAAGATATGGCAAAGATCGAGAATGATTTTGGTGTTACGGTTGATAAAACCGTGACCAATATTATGCGTGTTATGGTAGAGAAGAGATCTCACGTTGATCTTCCCGGAACTGCTTCAGAGAATGTATACACCAGAAATAACAGCATAACAAACTCTATCGGTGAGATCTTCCCGAACGATAACTACAGTCATTACGGTATGGGTTATATTGTTCAGCTCGCTGACGGCAGCTTTATCGTTATCGATGGCGGTGAGAACGAGGACGATCCCAGAAATGACAGCACCGATACAGACTCGGATCTTCTTTATCAGTATATGATGGCTAAGAAGCCGGATAATCACGACAAGCCTGTTATCGCGGCGTGGATCCTTACACACCGTCATAACGACCACGTTGAGGTCTTCCAGGGATTTGCATCCGAGTACAGCGAGCTTGTAGATATCGAGCAGGTCATTTATAACTTTGCTTCGGGTGTTATTGCCGCTCCCACTGAAGAGAGAAAGACACAGAGATTCGTAGATGCATATATCAGCGATTATTATCCCGATGCGAAGATAGTAAACGCTCACACGGGATATAAGTTCTATATCAGAAACGCAGAGATAACCATTCTTTACTCGATAGACGACCTTGCACCGTTTGATATAACTAAGGTATTTACGAACAACGAGTCGATCGTATTCGATATGGTTATCGACGGTGAACAGAGAATTATGTTTACAGGTGAGGTCTTCATCCCCGGAAGCTATGCGCTTATCCGTCATTACGGTGCAGATCTTGTAAGTGACGTTATCCAGTTTTCGCACCACGGACATTACGGTGCGATAGAGGAGCTCTATCAGTACATCTGGCCCGCATCTCAGGATTATTCCGCGGATGATAAATTCGTACTTTGGCCTATCGGTAACGAAAACCAGAGAAGCAACAGACTGTCTCTTGCCGAGAATCAGTGGATCGTCAACCGTCTTGTGGAAGACGGGGTGACCGACTATATGTCTAAGATACACTCTGCGTGTGACCTCATATTCGAAAGCGGAAAGGTGAGCGACACAAGCGGAATACAAAGTGATACGGATGTTATCAATTCCGGCGCTATCGGAAGTTGGCATTTCTTCAACCTCTATACCAAGGCACCCGATTATGATACAATGAAGCCTTGGCCTTGGAGTAACTAAACAAAAAATTAAAGAAGAGGCGATAGCCTCTTCTTTTTTTGCAAAAAGAATTCCGTTGCAGTTACGCAACGGAATTTTTGTTATATTTCGTTTTTGGTGAGATCCTCAAATGATTCTCTCTTTACCGCTACCGTGTCGACCTTGTCCTTGATGACGACTATCGGAGCACGCGTGAGACGGTTGTAATTGGATGCCATAGAGTAGTTGTATGCACCCGTGGTGAATACCGCGAGGATGTCGCCGCGCACTGGTCTTTGGAGCATCACGTTTTCCTGCAAAAGGTCACCGCTCTCGCAACATCTTCCCGCGATGGTGCAGTGAAAATCGCGTACTTGTGTCGCCTTGTTGGCGATGATCGCGGTGTAGGGAGATTCGTAAAGTGCAAAGCGTGGATTGTCGGGCATACCGCCGTCGACAGAGACATAGTTTTTAAATCCCGGTATTACCTTTGTTCCGCCGACCGTGTATACGGTCATTCCCGCATCTGCTACGATACTGCGTCCCGGCTCCATAAGTATCTTAGGGAGCTTTATACCAAGCTCAGCGCATTTCTCATTTACGGTTTTTGCAAGCAGAGAAATGTTGCCCTCAATGTCCATTACGGGGTCGTTTTCAAGATATCTTACCGCAAAGCCGCCGCCGAGGTTGAGCTCTTCAGCTTCGTATCCGTATGCCGCTTTCATCTCTGCGATAAAGGAAAGCATTATCTTTGCTGCGTCAACAAATGGATCTGCCTCAAAGATCTGGGAGCCGATATGGCAATGGAATCCGCGAAGATCGATATTTTTAAGTGTGAGCGCATATTTTACAAATTCGGAAGCCTGTCCGGTTTCGATCGCTACGCCGAATTTTGAATCGACACTGCCTGTAACGATCGCCTTGTGTGTGTGGGGGTCGATTCCCGGCGAGAGACGCACGAGTATCTTTTGTACAGCCCCTCTTCTTTTTGCCTCTGCGTTTATTGCATCAAGCTCGTCAAGGTTGTCTACGACAAAATATCCGATGCCGGAGTCCATACCGTAAGCGATGTCGAGATCGGTCTTGTTGTTGCCGTGAAAATATGCGTTCTTTACGTCAAATCCTGCTTTGAGTGCAGTGTAAAGCTCACCTGATGAAACTACGTCGATTCCCATACCCTCGCTGCCGACTATCTCGTAGATCTTCTTAAAAGAAAGCGACTTGCTGGCAAAAAGGGGCAGAGACCCCGAAATAAAGTGCTTTGCCATTGAGTTGATATATGTCTTGGCGTTCTTTCTTACCTTGTTTTCGTCAAGAAGATAGAGTGGGGTGCCGTATTTTGCCGCAAGATCTGTGACATCAAGGCCCGCAAATGTTAGATTGCCTTTTTCGTTTGTTGATATGTTATCGCAAATAAACATTTTATTATTCCTTTATAAGGTCGTTCATATTATATATACCGCAAGGCTTGGAAATAAGGAAAGCCGCGGCGCGGAGTGCGCCTTCGCCAAGGACCGCGCGGTTGTGCGAGGAGTGCTTCAATGTGATGGTCTGCGCATCTGTGCCGATGATGACCTCGTGCTCGCCGACTACACTTCCCGTACGGATGGCGTGGATGCCGATGTCGTTCTTCTCGCGTTTGCCGAATCCGCTTCTGCCGAGCACGAAGTTCGCGTCGGGGCGGACCTCTTTAAGTCCGTTTGCAAGCATAAGTGCCGTTCCCGAGGGAGCATCGACCTTGCGGTTGTGATGTGTCTCGACGATCTCGATGTCGGCATCGGGCATCATACGTGCGACAAGCTTTTCGATCTCGACAAGGATCGCAACGCCGACTGCCATATTGGCAGAGAGGAAGATCGGTATCTTCTTTGCCGCCTCGCGAATAGATGCAAGCTCATCTTCCGAATGTCCCGTTGTCGCGATAACGAGCGGCATATTGCGCGCCGTAGCGTATGCGAGAAGATCGGACGTGACCGAGTGGTGTGTGAAATCGACGATACAGTCTGCTTCGCCCGTGAAATCAGCGAGCGCCTTGTATCCGTTTTCGTTGGTTATATCAACGGCGGCGGCAAGCTCGGCACCTGCGTAGCCGTCGGCGATGAGCGCTGTGATCTCTTTGCCCATTCTGCCGTTGGAGCCGTTAAGGATTATCTTCATATTTCAAAAACCTTTCAATTAAACGTTAAGTCCCTGTTCTCTCATAAAGCCGAGAAGCTTCTCGCGGTTTGCATCTTCCATAGGCGTGAGAGGAAGTCTGAGATAGTTCTCGCAGAATCCCATAGCCGCCATAGCCGCCTTTACGGGAATGGGGTTGACCTCGGAGAAGAGGGCATTCGTGAGATTCAGAAGCTCAAGCTGGAGTGCCGCAGAGCCCGCTACGTCGCCTGCGAAGAATTTACGGCATATGTCGCAGGTCTTCTTCGGGAGAACGTTCGAGAGTACCGAGATGGCACCGATGCCGCCGAGCGACATTATAGGAACGATCTGGTCATCATTGCCCGAATATACATCGAGCTTGCCCTTTACGAGGTTTATAGTCTCTGCGACTTTGGAGATGTTGCCGTTTGCTTCCTTGATACCCGAAATGTTGGGATGGTCGGCAAGTGCCGCATAGGTATTCGGCTCAATTCCGACACCTGTACGCGAGGGAACATTGTAGAGGATGACCGGCTTTGTGCTCTTGTCCGCGATGTCTGTGAACATCTTTATAAGTCCGTTCTGTGTTGCCTTGTTGTAGTAGGGGGTAACGATAAGCACGCCGTCAACGCCGTCGTCGCACGCCGATTTTGTAAGCCAGTTTGCATAGTCGGTGTCGTTGCTTCCGGTGCCCGCAATGACGGGAACTCTGCCTGCCGCGCGGTCAACAACGAATTTGATCGCCGCTCTGTGCTCGTCATCTGTAAGTGTGGACGACTCACCTGTCGTGCCGCAAACGACAAGAGCGTCGATGCCCTCGGCTATCTGCCAGTCAACGAGTTTGCCGAATCTGTCGTAATCGATACCGTCGGGTGTGAGCGGGGTTACGAGCGCGGTGGCAATACCGCGGAATACTGTCTTCTTTTCCATTTTATTTTCCTCCGATATATAAGAGATGTATTACAATAAAAAATAGCCGATAAGGTCGGCTATCAATAACTATCGAATACATAAAACTACAGTTTTACACATCAAATAATCAAGATAGCTCTCCGCAATTTCTTGCGACAATAAAACAGATCTTATCTGTTTTACCAGAGCGGCTTTTAGCATAGCCGTCTTCGGCACCCGTCCCTTTCACTACCGCAACGTCCTGCTAAGACTTGCACGGTAAATACTCTTGGCGAAGTGCGCCTCTATCATTAATTTTTATTGTTACTATGAATATATCATATTTTATTATATTTGTCAAGGCGGTGATAAAATAAAATCATAAGAATTTGATTTTTCGCATATAGTGTACAAACACAAAAATATGCGGGAGGATCTTTTTATGGATAACATTTATTCGGATATAGCCGTCAGGTGCGGCGGCAATATCTACGTCGGCGTTGTCGGGCCCGTGCGGACGGGCAAGTCGACATTTATAAAAAAGTTTATGGACTCGCTTGTCATACCCAATATCAAGAACGAGTATGACCGCGAGCGTGCGCGTGATGAGATGCCGCAGTCGGCGGCGGGCAAGACTGTTATGACTACCGAGCCGAAGTTCATCCCAGACGAGGCGGTCGAGATATTCGTAAACGATTCGGCGTCAATGAAGGTCAAGATGATCGACTGCGTCGGCTACGTCGTACCAGAAGCGCTTGGGCAGATCGAGGACGGCCACGCGAGAATGGTCAACACTCCGTGGTCGAGCGAGCCGATGCCCTTCAAAGAGGCGGCTGAGATGGGCACGCGAAAGGTAATCTGCGATCATTCTACCATAGGTATGGTCGTCACCTGCGACGGAAGTATCGGCGAGATCGCGCGTGAGAGCTATGTCGAAGCCGAGGAACGGGTCGTGTCCGAACTAAAGGAGCAGGGCAAGCCCTTTGCGATAATTCTCAACTCGGCGCATCCCGAGAGCGAAGCCGCTGTATCGCTTGCATATGAGCTTGAGGATAAGTACAAGACCCCCGTGGCGCTTGTCAATTGCCTTGAGCTTGACGGTGAGGATATCAAACACATACTCGAGCTCGTTTTGCACGAATTTCCCGTGTGCGAGATGAGAATAGAACTGCCGGATTGGATGGCGGCGCTTGAAGAAGATTTCTGGCTAAAGGAAGAATTGCTCTCGGCGACAAAAAAGTGTGCCGCATCTATTCACAAGATCGGCGACATAGAAAAAGCAATGTCTGCCTTTTCGGAAAATGAGAACATAAAAGCGGTAAACGACCTTCGCATTGATCTCGGACGCGGATGCGCATCCGCGTCGCTTGCGCTCACACCGTCGCTTTACTATAAGGTCATCGGAGAGCTTACGGGCATCGAGGTCGAAGGAGAGAAGGAGCTCGTTTCGGTGATGAAATCGCTCTCGGCGGCAAAGAGGGAATACGACAAGGTCGCGTCGGCTTTGCACGATGTTGACGAGAGGGGCTACGGCATCGTTATGCCCGACGTCGAGGATCTCAAACTCGAAGAGCCCGAGATCGTCAAGCAGGCGGGCGGCTACGGCGTACGTCTTCGCGCGGCGGCGGAATCGATCCATATGATGCGCGCCAACATCGAGACCGAGATCAATCCGATCGTCGGCACAGAGGCGCAATCCGAGGAGCTTGTAAAATATATGCTCAAGGAATTTGAGGAGGAGCCGGGACAGATATGGGAG
>CAYZHW010000017.1:0-17382 GCA_964478105.1 uncultured Lachnospiraceae bacterium
GCTGCTCTCGTAGAAAAAGCTAAAGCTGCACTTTAATCAAAGAAAGAACTGTTGCTTCGCAACAGTTCTTTTGTTAATTTATCTGATCAATTTTTGGAGATTTTTAAAATGATAAAGGAATATGAGGTCATAACCAGCCGAAAAAATGCGGCGGTCGCACGGGCATATTCGCTTCTTGATAAAAAGAGCCGCGAAAAGCAGAAGCTGTTCAGATTTGACGGAGTAAAGCTTTTTACAGAAGCTGTATCTGCGGGGATCGAGATAGAGATAATATTTATAAAAGAGTCGGAAAAGGATAAGATAACAGAGACGGTATCCGACACATTTTCACGCACGAAAAGAGACTTTTCGTGCAGGGTTATGATACTTGCAGACTTTGTTTTTGAAAAGATAACCGAGGAAAAGGGGTCTCAGGGCATCGTTTGCGTTGCAAAGTATATCGACACCCTTCATAAACGTATGAAGAAGGAAGATCACCCGCTTTTGTGTGCGGCGGAAAGCCGAAAGGTAATGGCCCTCTCGTCCGTGCGTGACCCGGGCAATATCGGAACACTGCTCAGAAGCGCTGCGGCATTCGGCATCGACACACTGCTTTTCAGCTCTGATTGTGCCGACGTATACAATCCGAAAACGGTAAGAGCGGCTATGGGGGCGCTCTTCAGACAAAAGATATATATAGCGGATGACCTCGCCTCGGCCGTGACCGCTCTTCGTGAAAGCGGACGCCGTGTATTTGCGGCAGAGCCCGATTCTTCGGCACAGCCGATAACGTCGATAGGACTCAGGGCAGATGACTGCATTATAATCGGCAACGAGGGACACGGCATTGCCGCCGACGTTCTCTCGGCTTGCACGGGAAGTGTATATATTCCCATTTCGTCCACTACCGAATCGCTCAATGCATCGATCGCGGGGGCGATATGTATGTGGGAGATGTCAAAACTTTAAAAATTCTTTTTGGGAGGGGTTCTTATGGCAGACAGCTTGTATTGGGTATGGCTTGCCGAGAATATAGGTGCGGGAAGCAAAGCGTACGGACCGCTCCTTGAAAGGTTTGGCTCGGCATATGAGATATACCGCGCCGACGAAGAGGAGTTATATAAGATCCCTGACGTCGATGAGGGCGTGTACGAAAGGCTTTGCGACAAGGATCTCGGCACGGCACACAAAATAATAAATTACTGTACAAGAAACGGCGTGGGTATACTTACCTACGACAGTGAGAAATTCCCCGAGAGGTTGAAGACCATACGAAACTCTCCCGTGGTGCTCTATTATAAGGGAAGGCTCCCCGATTTTGACAGAAGGCTCTGCATTGCGGTCGTCGGTACAAGAAAGATGACCGATTACGGTGAGCAGGCATCATACAGAATGTCTTATGAGCTTGCGAGCGCGGGTACCGTGATAGTCAGCGGTATGGCGCTCGGAGTCGACGGTATCGCATCTTGCGCGGCGATAGAAGCGGGCGGAGTGACCTGCGCTGTGCTCGGCAGCGGGATAGACGTGGTCTATCCGCGTGAGCATAAAAAACTTATGGACAAGATACTTGAAAAGGGCGCTGTCATTACCGAATACGCACCGGGTACTCCTCCGATAGGTTATCATTTCCCGACCAGAAACAGAATAATAAGCGGACTCTGCCAGGGGACGCTCGTTGTTGAGGCTGATGCAAAGAGCGGTGCGCTTATCACTGCAAACGAGGCTCTTTATCAGGGCCGCGACGTATACGCGTTGCCGGGGAACATAGACGGAGTCAACAGCGCGGGCACGAATAAGCTCCTAAAAGAGGGCGCAAAAATAGTAACTAATGCGGAAGATATAATTGCAGATCACGAATTTTTGTATTCCGACAGCATAAGCTATGAACGTCTGAAGAATTCCAGAGATAATTCGTATTACGACCGCGATGCCGTGGAAAGACTTAATGTGTGTTCGCGGCCAAGCTCAAAGGTCGCACGAAGTGATTTAAGAAACGAAATTGCCGCAAAACAGGAAAAAGCGGTGCCGAAAAAAGAAAAGGGACTTTTCGGCGGAATATTGAAATCGAAAAAAGAAGCGGATACAAGTCTGCTTGACGATATAAGTAAGCGTGTTTATGAACTGATACCGGATGACGGATCGGTGTCCGCAGACACGATCTCTAGGTCCGGCATCCCCGTCTCGGACATTATGACCGCGCTTACATTACTTGAGATAAACGGCTTTATAAATGCCCTTCCGGGCGGACTTTATGTAAAACGATGAAAGGAAGAGAGTTTTGCGAAAGCAAAATGATCTAAGGTGATAGATAATGGCAAATCTTGTTATAGTTGAGTCTCCTTCCAAGGCGAGCACGATCAAAGGCTATCTCGGCTCAAACTACAAGGTCATCGCATCTGTGGGACACGTGCGCGACCTGCCCAAGAGCACGCTCGGTGTTGATGTCAACAACAATTTCGAACCTCACTACATCAACATCCGCGGCAAAGGAGATATAATAAAAGAGATCAAAAAAGAGGCAAAGAATGCGGGAAAGGTATTTCTTGCGACCGACCCTGACCGTGAGGGCGAGACGATCTCATGGCACCTCGCGGGAACATTGGGGATCGCACCCGAAAAGGTGCACAGAATAACCTTCAACGAGATAACAAAGAGCGCGGTAAAAGCTGCCGTAAAGGCTCCGCGCGAGATAAATATGAATCTTGTTAACGCACAGCAGACAAGAAGAATACTCGACCGTATCGTGGGATACAACCTCAGTCCCTTCCTTTGGAAGAAGGTCAAGAGCGGACTGTCCGCCGGCAGAGTTCAGTCTGTTGCGACAAGGATCATTGTTGAGCGTGAAAATGAGATCAATAATTTTAAACCCGAGGAATATTGGACAGTAGACGTATCTCTTGCCGATGAAGAGAAGCGAGAGGTCAAGGCTCGTTTCTTCGGCAATGCAAAGGGAAAGATGAAGCTTGCCGACGGTGCGGCAGCAGAGAAGGTGGTAAATGCCGCAAGTGCTGATACATTTATTGTTGACAGCATCAAGAAATCGGTCAAGCACAAGTCCCCCGCTCCTCCATTTTCGACTTCTACAATGCAGCAGGAAGCATCCAAAAAACTGGGATTCCAGACACAGAGGATAATGCGTGTCGCACAAGAGCTTTACGAAGGCGTAAATGTCGGATCGGAATTTGGCGGCGTTCAGGGCCTTATCACTTATATGCGTACAGACTCGCTTCGCGTTTCCGCCGAGGCGCAGAGCGCGGCACGTGAGTATATCGTTGAGAAATACGGCGATAAATACTGTCCGAAGAAGCCCCGCGTGTACAAATCCAAAGCAAACGTGCAGGATGCTCACGAAGCTATTCGTCCCGCAAATGTTGCTATCGAGCCTGCGAAGGTGAGAAAACATCTCACTTCCGATCAGTATAAACTTTATAAGCTTATTTGGGAAAGATTCGTCTCCAGCCAGATGGAGTCCGCCGAGCTTGATACCGTTACGGTAGATTTTGCGTCGGCGGGATATATCTTCCGTACAAGCGGATACACCGTTTCTTTTAACGGTTATATGGCTCTTTATGAGGAAAGTGCGGATGACGCAGAGGACACGGATTTCGTTAAGGATATGAAGATCCCGCCCCTTGCAGAAAAACAGAATATGGCTCTTCTCGGCATTGACCGTGAACAGCATTTTACCGAGGCGCCTCCGAGATTTACCGAGGCATCCCTTATCAAATTCCTTGAAGAGAAGGGAATCGGACGTCCGAGTACCTATGCACCCATCATTACGACGATAGTATCAAGGAACTACGTCAAACGCGACGGAAAATCTCTTGTTCCCACATCTCTTGGCGAGGTGACTACCCGCCTTATGGAGGACAGCTTCCCCGATATTGTCGACTATAAATTCACCGCCAATATGGAGGATAAGCTCGACGAGATCGAGAAGGGAAATACGACTATGGTAGATGTTCTCTCAGGCTTCTACGGCGGTTTTGCAAAACAGCTTGAGGTAGCTCAGGAGACCATTATGCGCGAGGATGTTGAGATCCCTGCCGAAGAGACCGATATCGTGTGCGACAAGTGCGGCGCGAAGATGGTAGTCAAGGTCGGCAGATACGGCAAGTTTGCCGCTTGCCCGAACTATCCTCAGTGCAAGAATACAAAGCCGCTGGGCGGTGACGGTAAGACCGAGGCGCTTCCTGAAAAAGAGCCTGTTACGGCGGAATTCAAGTGTGAAAAGTGCGGTTCGGATATGGTACTTCGAAACGGCAGATACGGCAGTTTTTATGCTTGCAGCCGTTTCCCCGAGTGCAAGTTCACAAAGCAGAAGGTGAAAGAGCTCGGAGTTGATTGCCCCGAGTGCGGATCCAAGCTTGTTGTAAAACACGGCAGAAACAAGACTGTATTTTACAGCTGCGAGCGTTATCCCGAATGCTCATTCTCGTCGTGGGATATGCCTACGTCCGAAAAGTGCCCCGAATGCGGCAAGATGCTTATGAGAAAGAAGGGCAAAAATCTTCTCGTTTGCATCAACAAAGATTGCTCTTATAAAAGAGAAACAGAAAACGATAAGGAAACATTCTGATGGCAGAAATAAAAGTATACGGTGCGGGGCTTGCGGGCTGCGAGGCTGCATATCAGGCGGCTGAGCGCGGTGTGAAGGTAAAGCTTTATGAAATGAAGCCGAATAAATACACGCCCGCACACCACAGCAAAAATTTTGCGGAGCTCGTCTGCTCCAATTCGTTCCGCTCGGACAGAATATATAACGCAGTAGGTCTTTTGAAAGAGGAACTGCATCAGCTCGGATCGCTTATAATGGAAGCGGCGTACGCTTCCCGCGTGCCCGCAGGCTCCGCGCTTGCGGTCGACCGCGAGAAGTTTTCCGAATATGTGACAAAAAAGATAAGAAATCACAAAAATATTGATATCATCGAACAAGAGGTGTATAATATAGAGGACGACGCGATCACCGTCGTTGCCACAGGACCTCTTACCTCGGATGCGTTTGCCGAGTATATAGAAAAAACGCTCGGATGCGGCAAGCTTCATTTCTTTGACGCGGCTGCTCCGATAGTCGATGCGTCGAGCATTAATATGGACATCGCTTTTTATGCATCACGTTACGATAAGGGAGACGCTGATTACATAAATTGTCCGATGAACAAGGAAGAGTACGACGCATTTTACGAAGCTCTTGTTTCGGCAAAGGAAGCCGATCTTAAAGAGTTTGACCGCGAAGAGCAAAAGGATCTTACGGTCTTCGAAGGCTGTATGCCTGTCGAGATAATGGCAAAACGCGGCTATGATACGCTCAGATTCGGACCGATGAAGCCCGTAGGTCTTATCGATCCGAGAACGGGCAAGGAATATTACGCCGTTGTTCAGCTCCGTCAGGACAATGCCGAGAAGACGATGTACAATATCGTCGGATTCCAGACGCATCTCACTTTTGAGGAACAGAGAAGGGTATTTCGTATGATCCCCGGACTTGAGAGTGCGGAATTTTTGCGATACGGTGTAATGCACAGAAACACATATCTCAATTCTCCCGAACTGCTTGATGAAACGTATGCTATGAGAGAGCGTCCCCTCATTTATTTTGCGGGACAGATGACGGGAGTAGAGGGCTATATCGAGTCCGCGGGCTCGGGATTCGTTGCGGGCATAAATGCCGCAAGAAAGGCGCTTTCAATGGAAAAATACGTCTTCCCGAGAAAGACTATGCTCGGTGCTATGGGATATTACGTTTCGCACGGGGGAAACACGAGTTTTCAGCCGATGAATGCCAATTTCGGCATAATAGAGCCGCTTGAAAAGCGTGTGAAAGGTGGAAAGACCGCCAGAAACGATGCGCTTGCCGCTCGTTCGCTGGAGACTGTGGAAGAGATAAAAAACAGATATAACTCAAATTTTTTGAGAGGATCTTCACATTGAGAATTATTGTGGATATTATGGGCGGCGATAAGGCGCCCGGCGAGATACTTAAAGGCGTAATGCTCGCCGCCGCAGAATACAGTGCAAACTTTATTCTTGTCGGAAATGAAAAAATAATAAATGAGCTTGCGGCGGAGCACGGCTACGATCTGCGCAGATTTGAGATCGTGCATACCGATGAGGTCATCACAATGGAGGATGATCCGCTTTCTGTCGTACGTGCAAAAAGCGCATCTTCTATGGGAGTAGGACTCAAGCTTCTCTCACAGGGACAGGGAGATGCCTTTGTTTGTGCGGGCAACACAGGCGCGCTTTTTACGGGTGCGACGCTTATAGTCCGCAAAATAAAGGGAATTCAAAGACCTGCACTCGCGAGCATACTTCCGCTTGCCAATCCCATTCTGCTTCTCGATTCAGGGGCGAATGTGACGGTAAAAGAAGAGTATCTTGAGCAGTTCGCATTTATGGGATCGATATATATGAACAAGGTGCTTGATATAGAGCGCCCGAGAGTGGGACTCTTAAATAACGGCACCGAGGACTGTAAAGGAACGCCCCTGCAGATCGAAACGTACAAGCGTCTTTGTGCGTCCGAGCTGAACTTTGTGGGCAATATCGAGGGAAATATGATAGCCACCGGAGGATGCGACGTGCTCGTAACCGACGGCTTTACGGGTAACATCGTACTCAAGCACAGCGAGGGTATGGGCAAGATGATGATGGGCGCGATAAAAGAGGTGTTTTACAAGAATACTTTGACCAAGGTGTCGGGTGCGCTTATCAAGGGCGAGGTCGCCTCTCTTAAAAAGCGTTTTGACGCTTCTGAGTACGGCGGAGCACCGTTTTTGGGAATCTCGAGAGCTGTTATAAAAGCACACGGCTCATCGGATGCGAAGGCGATCAAAAATGCCATACGGCAGGCGATTTCGTACGTAAATACGGGCGTTATATATGAGATAGCAAAAGCTACGGAAGCTTACAACCTTAAAAAGAAGGCTGAAAAAGCAGAAGAAAATTAAAAAGAGAAAAGAGAGTGGAAATGTTGAACTTACCGCTTGATCCCTCACTTCTTGAAAAGGAGATAGGGCATATTTTCAAAAATAAAGAGTTGCTTACGACCGCGCTCACTCATTCTTCGTATTCAAATGAGCTCAAGGTCAAGAAGATGAAGTCCGAGTGCAACGAGAGACTTGAATTTCTCGGAGATTCGGTGCTTTCCATTATCGTTAGTGAGTATCTTTTTATGAATTTCCCCGAATGGCCTGAGGGAAATCTCACAAGGATGCGCGCCGACGTGGTGTGCGAGAAGGCGCTGAGCAAATTCGCGATAGAGATAGGACTCGGAAATTATCTTCTTCTCGGACACGGAGAAGAAAAGAGCAACGGACGTGAGAGAAAATCGATACTTGCCGACGCTTTTGAAGCGCTTTTGGCGGCTATATACATAGACAGCGGCGCCGACGGAAAGAAGAATGTTAGCGCTTTCCTGCTTCCGCACATTATCCGCGAGGTCGCGTCTTATCAGGACAAGAAGAGCGAAGACTACAAGACCGCACTTCAGCAGATAATACAGCAGGCGGAGGGCGAGAGACTCGAATACGTGACGGTTTCCGAGCGCGGTCCCGACCATATGAAGATATTTGACGTTGAGGCAAGACTCAACAGCAACGTTATCGGTCGCGGAAGCGGCAAGACGAAGAGAGAAGCTGAGCAGAACGCCGCAAAAGAGGCGCTTGAGCTTTTCGGAGAATAAAAATAGGGCAGATTTGACATCTGCCCTGCATTTGTTTAATTGGAGATGTAAAAATGAGAGCGAAAGACGGAAAAAGGCATATAAATATACCGATATTCATACCTCATCTCGGGTGTCCGAATGCGTGCGTTTTTTGCAATCAGCGCTCTATTTCGGGGAAGCGCGAGTTTGAAGCGGGCTCGGTAAGAGATGAGATAGAGCGTGCGCTTTCGACCATAGATGCCGGGAAGAGTGAGGCGGAGATCGCCTTCTTCGGGGGCTCGTTTACGGGCATTGACAGATCTCTTATGGTGTCGCTTTTGGCTATCGCGAAAGAGTATATAGATGCGGGTAAGGTACAGAGCATCAGACTTTCCACACGTCCCGATTATATTGACGAAAAGATACTGGATATACTTGAGGAATACGGTGTGAAAAACATAGAGCTCGGCATACAGAGTATGTCGGACAGTGTGCTTGCGGCATCAAAAAGAGGGCACACCAAGAGTGCCGCAGAGCGCGCTTGCGCCCTTATAAAAGAACGTGGATTTTCTCTTGTCGGACAGATGATGATAGGACTTCCCACGGCGAACGTCGAGGACGAAAAAGAATGCGCAAGGCTTATTTGCGAGATGGGCGCGGACGCGGCAAGGGTGTACCCGACGGTGGTGTTCTGCGAGACCGAGCTTAAAGATATGGCTGAGCGCGGGGAGTATACACCGCTTTGTGAAGAGGATGCCGTTTGCCGTACCAAAGAGGTACTAAAGGTATTTGACGGTTATAACGTGCCCTGCATACGCGTGGGACTTCAGTCGAGCGAAAATCTCTCTTCTGCAGACGCAGTATATGCCGGACCGAATCACAGCGCTATCGGAGAGCTTGCAATGAGCGAGATATTCTATGAAAAAATGTGCGCCGAAATGGATAAAAAAAGCGAGCTTCACGGCGCGGATATCACTGTCTTCGTTCCGATAGGCGCGACATCAAAGGTGTCGGGTCAATGCCGGAAAAATAAGATCCGTCTGGCAAAAGAATATGGCGTGAAAAATATAAAAATTGTTGAAATTGAGGAACTTTTAGGGTATAATATAAAAATAGACAAAAATTGTCGAAGGGAGGTCTGTTTACATTGCGATTAAAAACACTTGAGCTGCAGGGATTTAAATCATTTCCCGACAGAACCGTACTGAACTTTGAAAACGGCGCTACCGTTATCGTTGGCCCTAACGGAAGCGGAAAATCGAATATATCGGACGCGATGCGTTGGGTTCTCGGTGAGATATCGAGCAAAAGCATCCGAAGTACAAAAATGGAAGACGTTATCTTCGGAGGCGCGGACAGCCGACGTCCTATGGGATATGCGGAGGTCTCTGTCACTTTCGATAACAGCCCCGACTCGCCCGGAGCGCATCTTGACAGTCCGTATGACGAGGTGACCGTCACACGACGTTACTACCGTGCGGGTGAGAGTGAATATTTCATTAACCGCAAACCTGTCAGACTTAAGGACATATATGAGCTCTTTATGAACACCGGTGTCGGACGAGAAGGATATTCGATCATCGGACAGGGTAAGATAGCCGAGATTATTTCAAGAAAGAGCGATGAGCGCCGCAGTATATTTGAGGACGCGGCGGGAATCGCAAAATACAGATACAAGAAGCAAGAAGCCGAGCGCAGACTGAATGCTACCGAGGACAATATGGTCCGTATCAATGATATCCTCTCGGAACTCGAAGGACGCGTAGGCCCCCTTGAAAAAGAGTCTGTGCGTGCTAAAAAATACCTCGAGCTTTATGAAGAGAAAAAACGTGCGGATGTATCGCTCTGGCTTTATGATACCGAGGATATCCGTGTTAAGGTCGAAGAGGCAGACTCGCGCTTCAAGCTCTCCGCTCACGAGCTTGAGATGGCAGAGGACAGCCTCGCGTCGCTTGAACTTCAAAATGATAAGCTCTATGAGGCATCTCAGCAGAACAAGCTCGTCTCAGAACAGCTTATTTCAAAGATCCGCGAACAGGACGACAAAAACCACCGTCTTGACAGCGAATACAAGATAAACGAGAATAATATCGCGCATTGCAACGCGCTTATCGAATCGGATAAATTCTCGGCTGACGCTATCGAGAGAAACCGCGCGGCGGCAGATGAGGAAAAGGCGAAGAGAGAAGAAAATGTCGCAGAGCTGAAAAAAGCGCTTGATGGAGCAAACAGCGAGTACGATTCTCTTACCGAAAAGAAGCGTCTGGGCGAGGAGGACGTACTTACAATGTCCGCCGAGCTTGAGGACAAGTTTGCAATTATATCCGAGCTCAAGTCCGAGCAGACCGACATCAAGGTCAGGATCTCGGTCATAGACAATTCGCGCCGCCAGGACGACGACAAGAACAGATCTATCGAGAGTGAGATCGAGGGATACGAAAAGATAACGGTCGAGCTTACAGAAGCGTGCAAAGCGGCAGAGGCGACTGTACAGGATTACGTGTCGGCTATCGAAAAGATAAACGGTGAAATATCAGAGTCCGACGAGAAGATCGCCGAACTTCTTGAAAAGAAGAATACCGACGCGAACGCGAGTGCCGAACTTCGTGCAAGATCGGGTGCGCTTGAACAGAGAATAGATGCCCTTCGCCGTATGGAAGAGCATTTTGAGGGATATAACAACAGTGTGCGCTTTGTTATGCAGGCGTACGAAGAGGGCAAGATCACTACCGCCTCGGGTGCGAAGTGCGGTAAGATATACGGACCCGTATCAAAGCTTATCAGCGTGGACCGCAACTATATTACGGCTATCGAGACTTCACTGGGCGCTAATCTCCAGAACATCGTGGTCGAAAACGAGGAATGCGCAAAATCCGCCATCTTCGCGCTCAAGCGTGCGGGCGCGGGACGTGCGACCTTCTATCCGCTCACTTCTATGAAGTGGCAGGGAAGCACAAAGGAGCTTGATGCGGCAAAGTCATATGCCGGCTTTATAGGAACGGCGGACGAGCTCGTTTCGGCCGATGACAAATTCGGAAATATCATAAAAAGCCTGCTTGGCAGAACGGCTGTCTTCGATAATATCGACAACGCTACCGTTATGGCTAAGGCGCAGGGATACAAAGTCAGAGCCGTAACTCTTGACGGACAGCAGATAAACGTCGGCGGTTCTTTTACGGGCGGTTCTGCAAAGCGCGACAGCGGAATACTCAGCCGCGGTGCCGATATAGAAAAGTTTACGGCAGAGCTGGATGATATAGAAAAAAAGATCGCAAAGCTTGACGCCGCAAGAGCAGAGACGGAAAAAGCGTATGAGAGCGCGATGTCGTCCAAAAAGTCGACCGAAGACCGCAAGAGTCTATTCGAGACTATGCTCGGTGCAGAGCGCGCGAGATACGATTCTCAAAAGGCAAAGCTCGATGCTAATATTACTCTTACTGAAAAACTCAAGGCTGATTACGAGCATTTGAGAGAGCTTCGTGAACAGTATGATAACGAGATAGAGCTGCTTTCTGCCAAGGAAAATGCGCTTTCGGAGAAGATCGCAGAGGTAGAGGAATACAGATACGAGCTTGAGATAAAGAAAAACAACAAGTCGGATGAGATCGAGGCTCTTGCCGCCGAGATCACTGAGATGTATATAAAGATATCCGAGATAAAGAAGGATATTGAGTCTGAAGAACAGCTTATTTCGGCGGTCGAAGAGAGAATAAACAACCTCACACTCGAGAATACCGAGCGAGAGGGCAGACTTGCCGAGCTTAAGGCGAAGATAGAAGAATACCGTGCGCTTATCGCCGAAAACCGCGAAAGAGCGGCAGAGGGCGAAGCGGAGCTTTCGCGTCTTAATGCTGAGAGAGCATCGGTCGAAGAGGGCGGTTTCGAGTTTGAGAAGAAGCTTACCGAACTTCGCAACAAGATCCGCGAAAAGACCAACCAGAAGGAGCTTATCTTCAGAGAACACTCCAAAAACGAAAACAAACTTTCACAGCTCCAGAGCGAACAGGATAAGCTTGCCTCGAAGCTTTGGGACGATTATGAGCTTACCCGTGCAGGTGCGGTAGAGCTCGGATATCCCGAGGTAAACAAAGAAAACCGCGCAGAGGTCGCGGCAAAGCAGACTGAGTGCAGAAACAGACTCCGCGGCTTCGGTAACGTTAATATCGGAGCTATCGAGGAATACGAAGAAGTCAAGACCAGATATGATTATATGACGGGTCAGATAAACGACCTTAATGCCGCAAAGGCAGACCTTGTAAGCATTATCGACAAGCTCGAGACCGAGATGAAGACCAGCTTTATGGATTCCTTCAATAAGATCAATGAGAATTTCGGTAAGGTATTCAAGGAATTTTTCGGCGGCGGAAGCGCAGAGCTCTCGCTCACCGATCCCGAGGATGTTCTCGGAAGCGGAATTGAGATCAAGGCGGCACCTCCCGGAAAGATCATCAAGAATCTTATTCAGCTTTCGGGCGGAGAGCAGTCGTTTGTTGCAATAGCACTTCTGTTTGCGATACTCAAGACCAATCCGACGCCCTTCTGTATCTTCGATGAGATCGAGGCGGCGCTCGATGAGGTCAACGTAACAAGATTTGCAGAATACATAAAGCGTTACTCTGATGACACCCAGTTTATCATCATCACGCACAGACGCGGAACGATGGAGATCGCTGACTGTCTCTACGGTGTAACGATGCCCGAGCGCGGTATCTCTAAGATACTTTCGCTCAATGTACACGATATAGAAAAATACAAGGGAGACTCTTGGGATGGCATTTTTTGATAAGCTGAAGAGCGGACTTTCAAAGACAAAGAACGCTATAGTCGGACAGATCGACGAGCTTTTTAAAAGCTTTGTAAAAATCGATGAGGACCTGCTCGATGAGCTGGAGGAATTGCTTATTTGTGCCGACGTCGGTGTCGGTGCGACAGAGGAGATAATTGAGGATCTCCGTGAAAAGATAAAGAACGGACGTCTTAAGGAAAAAGATGAAACGCTCGGCGCGCTTAAGGATATGCTGAAGGATATGATCGGTGAGGGCGAGCCGCTTAAGATGTCCACTACGCCGTCTGTCATTCTTGTTATCGGAGTAAACGGCGTAGGTAAGACCACTTCTATTGCAAAGATAGCAAACCAGCTCAAGTCCGAAGGCAAGGATGTCGTTCTTGCGGCGGCTGATACCTTCCGTGCGGCGGCAATCGAACAGCTTGAGGTATGGGCAGAACGCGCCGGAGTTGAGCTTATCAAGCAGAGTACCGGCTCTGACCCTGCGGCGGTCGTTTTTGATGCGATCAATTACACAAAGAGCAAGAAAAAGGACGTTCTTATCGTCGATACGGCGGGCAGACTTCATAACAAGACAAATCTTATGAACGAGCTTGCAAAGATCAACCGAGTTATTGACCGCGAGCTTCCCGGTGTCGACCGCGAGACGCTTCTTGTGCTTGATGCGACCACCGGACAGAATGCGGTCATCCAGGCAAAGGAATTTAAGGGCGCGGCAGAGATCACCGGTCTTGTGCTCACAAAGCTTGACGGAACGGCAAAAGGCGGTATCGTTTTCTCGATAAAGAAGGAACTTGATATTCCCGTGAAATTTGTCGGTGTCGGCGAGGCGATAGATGATATGCAACCCTTTGACGCGGGCGAATTTGTATCCGCACTTTTTGAATGACAGGTGATAAGATGAAGGTCGTACTTGCTTCTCAAAATCAAAAGAAAATAAAAGAGCTTCGCGCCATACTCTCCGAAGTTATCGGAGATGAGCTCGAGGTGCTTTCACTCTCGGATGTCGGAATATTCGACGATATCGAAGAAAACGGAAACAGTTTCGCCGAAAACTCGCTTATCAAGGCAAGAGCTGCGGCGGCATCGGGATATATCGGTATTGCCGATGACTCGGGGCTTGCGGTAGATGCGCTTGACGGTGCGCCCGGTATTTATTCGGCGCGTTATGCGGGCGAGCACGGCAACGACGCGGCAAATAATGCGAAATTGCTCTCGGAACTTGACGGGCTCCCCATAGAAAAGCGCACGGCGGCATTTGTATGTACGGTGTCCTGTGTATTCCCCGACGGGAGAGAGCCCATCGTAGTTGAAGGCAGATGCCCCGGCGTAATACTTTTCGAGGCGCGCGGAGAAGGGGGATTCGGATACGATCCGCTCTTCTACTATCCCGAGCTTGACAAGAGCTTCGCGGAGCTTAGTGCCGAGGAGAAGAATACGATAAGCCACAGAGGACGCGCTCTTCGTGAATTTGCAAAGGTCTTTAGCGCGGTTACGGAAAAATAAAGTAAAGGAACATCAGTATGTTGAACAGCAAACAGCGTGCCTATTTAAGATCGCTTTCCAACCAGATGGATACCATCTTCCAGATAGGAAAGAGCGGCACGAATGATAATATGATAAAGCAGATATCCGACGCACTCGAGGCAAGGGAGCTTATCAAGCTCCGCACGCTCGATATGTGCCCGATGTCCACGCCCGAAGCGGCAGAGTTTATTGCCGGAGAGGTCGGTGCCGACGTTGTGTCGGTGGTAGGATCGAGATTCGTTTTATACCGCGAATCAAAAAAGAAGAAAAAGATAGAGCTTTGATGGATAAGAAGAAAAAGATCGGAATATACGGCGGCACGTTTGACCCGATACACAACGGTCACGTCCGTGCCGCGCTTGCCTTTCTTGAACAATCAGACGTCGATATCTTGTATATAATGCCTGCGGCTATTCCGCCGCACAAGGAGCTTGTGTCGCACGTTTCGGCAGAATCGCGGTTGCGTATGTGCGAGCTCGCATTTTGCGATCACGGTGAATTCGGAAAAAGGATAATAGTGTCCGACTATGAAGTGAAGCAGGGCGGTGCGAGCTATACCGTGCTCACGCTAAGGCACTTTGAAAAATATGCGGACGAGATAGAGTTTTTGTGCGGTACCGATATGTTTCTTTCGCTTGATACCTGGTATGAGGCACCCGAGATATTTCGCCGCGCGAAGATAGCGTACGTACGCCGCGAGAGCGATGTTTCGCTTGATGCCAAGATAGAGGCAAAGTTAAAAGAGTACAAAGAAAAATACGGCGCGAGTATCAAATGTATCGAAATTGCTCCGACTGAGCTTGCCTCAAAGGATGTAAGAGATATTTTTGAACATAAAAAGAACGGCGGTGAGCTCGTACCTCCCCGTGTGCTCGAGTACATAAAAGAAAACCGATTATATGAGTAAAGGTAGATATATGATAACAGAAGAAATGCTTACATCGCTGCGCGAGAAGGTAAAGTCTTGTATGAGCGAGAAAAGATACAGACACACGCTCGGTGTCGAGCGTGAAGCGGCGGCTCTGTCCGAAATATATGCTCCTGACAAAGTTATGGAGATGAGAGCGGCGGCACTGCTTCACGATATAACCAAGGAATATAGTTTTGAAAAACAGTTGAAAATCTGTGAAAAATTTGATATAATGGTAGAAGCGCTCGAATACAGAACGCCCAAGACCTTCCATGCGAAGACCGCGGCGGCCCTTATACCGCTTGATTATTCGGAGTATGCCGACCCCGATATTATTTCGGCGGTGCGTTATCATACAACAGGCCGCGCGAATATGAGTATGTGCGAGTGCATATTGTATCTTGCCGATTACATCGAGGATACACGCACCTTCCCCGATTGCGTAAAGCTCAGAGAATATTTCTACAGTAACCTTGCAAATTGCAAAAGCGGGGATGACAGACTTGCGCTTTTGTGCGACACTATGATAATATCTTTCGATATGACTATGTCGGGACTTCTTTCTGACGGCGTTCCGATATGTCACGATACAGTAGATGCAAGAAACTCATTTATAATATTGAAAAAATAGTTTTTGGAGTTTTTATGAACAGAAGAAAACCTAAGAGTTCTACCACGAAGCTCGTGATAGAAATATCAGTAATAGCGATCGTAGCGATTGCTATGATCGTGCTTGCGATAGCTTTCTTTTATAAGCCCCGGCTCGATGATGAGATCCCGTGGACCGAGGGACCGAATGATACTACAACTTCTCCCGGCTTCGATGATCCTGTCCCGCCAAGCGACGATTACGTGCGTGACCAGAACGTAACGAACTTCCTTGTTCTCGGACACGACAGAGTCGCATACCTGACCGACGTAATGATGATCGTTCAGTTTAATACAAAGGATCATTCGGTCAACATTCTCCAGATCCCGCGTGACACTTACGCAGATCACGATTCGTCTTATTGCAAGATAAACGGACTTTATTCCCACTATCTTGTGGCGAACAATTATAATCACAAAAAGGCACTATCCGATACAGTCGGATATATACAGCAGAATTTTAACGTAAAGATCGACTACTCCGCGTTGATAAATCTTGATGCTTTTGTACAGATAGTTGATCTTATCGGCGGGGTATATATTGATATCCCCGAAGATATGTACTATTATGATGAAGCGCAAGACCTTCTCATAGATCTGAAAAAAGGTCCTCAGACTCTTGACGGAGAAAAGGCCGAGCAGTTTGTAAGATTCAGAAGCGGCTGGGCATCGGCAGATGCAGGCAGAGTTGACGCTCAGAAGATGTTTCTCTCCGCTTTCCTTAAGCAGTTCAAGGAAAAGATCACCGTCGGTATGATAGATGATCTTGTTGATCAGGTGTTTAAAAATATAAAGACCGATATGAGTGCGACAGACATTATCTATTATGCAAAAGAGGCGCTCTCGATAGATCTTTCCAAGACAAAATTCATTTCCTTGCCCTACGGAGATGCAAGAGAATTCGGCAACTCGGGACAGTGGTATGTAATTCTCAACCGAGCGGCGACTCTTGCAGCGATAAACGATTATTTTAACGTATACAACAAAGATATAGATGACTCTATCTTTGACGCGAACAGAGTCCTTACAAGCGAGAACAACAGCAATATAAATGATTTCTATATCTCATCGGGACACGAGGTCGGTGTGACTTATATGGACGATGTCATCAGTGTCGGTATAGATATACCTACGAAAAAATAATGGAGATTGTTATGGATACAGTAAATATTTTTGAAAATTACGATAAGCTCCCTTCGCTTGAAGGTGCCGCTCCCGAGAAACTTGCAATGGCGATCGCCGCGATCCTTGACGCGAAAAAGGGCGCAGATGTGAAGGTGCTTCATATAGGTGAGAAGACCGTGCTTGCAGATTATTTCGTTATCTGCACGGGTAATTCTACGACTCAGGTAAAGGCACTTGCGGACGAAGTAGAGTACAGAATAGGTACACGCGGTGTCGATCCCGCGCACGTCGAGGGAAGAGACAACGGCAGCTGGTCGCTTCTTGATTACAGTTCGGTAATTGTACACGTATTCAGCCGCGAGGCACGCGATTTCTACAATCTTGAAAAGCTTTGGGGAGATGCGGAAGAGGTAAAGCTTTCCGATCTTGCCGATAAAGAATAATTTTGTAAGGGTGACAAAAATGAGATACGATTATAAGAATATAGAAACAAAATGGCAGACAAAATGGGATGAAGCGGGCGTTTTTAACGCATCTGCCGACCACAGCAAAAAGAAATTCTACGGTCTTGTGGAATTCCCCTATCCTTCTGGCTCGGGAATGCACGTCGGACATATCAAGGCGTATTCCGGACTTGAGGTCGTCAGCCGTAAGAGAAGAATGGAAGGCTACAACGTTCTTTTCCCCATAGGATTTGATGCTTTCGGTAACGGCGACTTCTACTTCATCGGTGACTACCACAAGTACATCACCAATAAGACT
>CAYZHW010000018.1:0-16542 GCA_964478105.1 uncultured Lachnospiraceae bacterium
CGCCAGTAGTATTAGGGCTATGCCCGAAAATGAAATACCCCCCGTTTTACGGGGGGATATTTATTATTGCTTTGCTGTATATTTCGTATGCATATAGACCGCATCGGTAACGCAGGCGGTTTTTGTTTCGGCGGATGCCGTAACAAGAATGCACTCGGTACCGTTTTTGCTTTTGGCAAGACTTGCAAGGCACTGCAGCGCCTCAAGCGTGTAGCCTGTTTTTCCGCCGAGTATCGTAGCACCGACAGGCGTGTAATCCGCAGTGAATCTGGCGAAGACCGTGCTGCCCATCAAAAGTCCGTCGGGGTGCTCGGGAGTAGGCGGCATCAAATAAGTTCTTGCCGTCATTATCTCTCTGCATTCCGGTATCGAGAGCGCGTATTCAAAAATTATCGCTATCTCCTCAACGGTACTGTAATGGTTGTCATCGTGAAGTCCGCTTGCGTTTACAAAATGCGTGTTTTCAAGTCCGAGGTCACGCGCTTTTTTGTTCATAAGAGCGACAAAATTTTCGGTCGAACCCGCGATATGTATTGCAAGGCCGTCGGTCGCATCGGCACCCGAGGGCAGCATCGCTCCGTAGAGCATATCGCGCACGGTGAGCTTCTCACCTGCGACAAATCCCGCAACAGATGCGTTAGCAGGTCCGAGCGGCGCGAGTATCTCCTCGGTCATAACAAAGGTGTCGTCAAGGCTGTATGCATTCTCGTACGCAACGATAAGCGTCATTATCTTCGTCATCGACGCAGGATATATCTTCGCATTAGCGTTCTTTTGCGCTATGACCTCACCCGTCGTGCGGTTAATAAGTATCGCATATTTGGAATTTATCGCACCCCAAACCGTGACTGTGTTTGACGTTATTACCGGGCGTCCCGAGGGATCATCGGTCTCTTCGGGTGCGGCGGTAGTCTCAGGTGCGGCAGTTGTTATCGGAACAGGCGTCGTTTCAACGGCATCCTCGGTAGTGTCACTGCCTGCGGTCGTATCATCAAGAAAAACATCAACCTCCCCTGCACCGTTTTCGTTTGCCGCCATAAAGAAGGGGAGTGACGCGGCAACGATCATTACGATCATCGGAAAAACGACAAAGGGAAGCCAAGCAAAAGCCGGCTTCTTCCTTTGGTGATCATGGGGGACGGGTCTGCGATTATTCAATTCATTCGGAGACATAAACGTCCCCCTTTCTTTTAATTAGAATATTCTTAGAGCTCCGCTGTTACCAAGCACTGCGGTGCTGTAAAGAAGGAGAGCATCGTCTCCCGGTCGGAACTCAATAAGGTTCGGAAGCGAAGTGGAGCTTACATATCGTACGTCAACGATATATATCTCCGAATAGCCGTCCGCAAAAAGAGGTGCGGCGGAGCTGCCGAAGGAGTCTCTGAAAAGTATGAGGCGCTTATCGGTCTCAGCATTTTCATTGACTATCTTTATAAGCGCACTCGGACCGTTGAGGAAGAAATCGTACGGGTCGACGTTTGAATAATCTGCGTCGTCATAGAGTACGCTTTCTTCAAACTGCAGGGTCTTTTCATTCATAATATAGACCTTTGCCGCATCAAGAGTATCACTTGTAAGATACGTGAGCTTCTCTGAAGGTACGGGAAGCGCGATCTGGCCCGCGAAATTGCCCAAGAATCCGTCTTTTTCGTGAGCCGTGTAATCGGTATCCGCTCTTACAAATCCCATCTCGGATGCAAGCTTATCAATAGTTGCCGATATCTTACTCTGATCCCAGTGAAGGTCTGTTTTGTAGAAATCCTCAAGTTTTACCGTGTCAAAAAGATCTATATACTTTATACTCGGTGCATTTTCACGAAGCAGCTCAACGAAACGGTCATAATCGTATTCGGGATATCCGTTTTCGCCCGCCATAAAATAGTTCTTGTCGGGAATGACCGCCATATAAACGTTGAGATCCTTGAGAATACCTGAACTGAGCTTCTCAAACTTCTTTCCCGCACCGATGACAGAACTCTCGGAGAATGTTCCCTCGTATTTCGAAAGATATCCGTTCTCATAGTAAACAGAGTTATTATCACTCTGACGGAAGATGTTAAAGAGAGCTACTGCCTTGATCTTTCTGAACTGCTCACGCAACGGAAAGTTATCAAGCATATAGTCCTCAAGCTTATTCATAAAGCTCGCGTCTTTTATCGTGTCAAAGGAAAGCTCGGGAAAGCTTTCGGGAACTCTTCTCTCACTCTCAAGTACATCTCCTGCCTCATAGAAGATGCTTGCTATCGAAAAGCCGAAGATTATTACAAGGAAGACAAGCGCGATAGCTGTGTTTTTGATCTTATTAAGCTTTTGCATATTACGTCCTCCTTTTTAGAACCTGAAATAAATAAACGGATTGAACGAGCCGTCGACAAGGTACGCGCATACAAGTATGAGCATCACTGCACAAAATACAGGCTCGATCACCACCATAGCCTTCTGTACCGCCGGCTTTTCCTTCAGTTTCATAACGATCTTCTTGGGAAGAGGCGTTGCGCCTATTGCCGCCAAGATGAGCACAAAGCCGTAGCTGGAAAGATAATAAAGTGTCGTAGCGTTGACTGCGGGAATTCCTCCGAAGAGGTTTCCGATACGTGTGATCGCCACCGACAGACTCGTTGCGTCAAAGAACATCCAGCCGATGACCGTCGCAAACATTGCCCATATCCATCCAAATACAGACGGAAGCTTGGCAAACAATTTGCCAAGGAAGAACTTTTCGAGGACAAGCAGTACTCCGTACCAAAGTCCCCAAAGAATGAAATTCCAGTCGGCACCGTGCCAGAATCCGGTCAAGAACCAGACAATGAAAATATTGAGAAGCCATCTGGGCGTTGAAACACGGTTTCCGCCGAGCGGAATGTAAACGTAATCGCGGAAGATGGTGGAGAGCGATATGTGCCAGCGTCTCCAGAATTCGGTAACACTTTTTGAAATATAGGGATAATTGAAGTTTTCAAGGAAGTAGAAACCGAACATTCTTCCAAGACCAATAGCCATATCACTGTATCCCGAGAAGTCGAAATAAATGTGGAAGGCATAGGCAATGATGTATATCCAGGTAAAGAGCACGGTCGGCTGGCTGATCTCCTTATAGATCTCACAGAGCTCACCGAGAATGTTCGCAATGAGTATCTTCTTTGAAAGACCGATAAGGAATCTTGTAACGCCGTACGAAAAATCTTCAAGCGTAACGCGTCTTGCCGATATCTCATTTTCAACCGTCGCATATCTTACGATAGGACCTGCAATAAGCTGCGGGAAGAAAATAACATACATAGCGAAATCAAACGGATTTCTCTGTACCTTAACGTCTCCGCGATAAAGATCTATCGTGTAGCTGAGTATCTGGAAGGTATAAAAGCTTATACCTATCGGCAGAGCAAGCTTAAGAAGAGCTATATTCGATTTGAAAAGATTGTTGATATTCTCGATAAAGAAATCGGAGTACTTAAAAAGCACAAGAAGTCCGATGCTTATGCATACCGAGATTATCATAAAGAGCTTAGAGTTCTTTGTCCCGCGCGTCTTGTCTATAAAAAGTCCCAAAAACCACGCAGAAAAGATTGAAAAGAGCATAAGGAAAAGGTATATAGGCTCTCCCCAACCGTAGAAGACTACGCTAACCGTCAAGAGCACCGTATTTCTTACCTTTGCAGGTACAACATAATATACCGCAAGAAGCAACGGCAGAAACGCGAACAAAAATGTTACACTTGAAAATAACATAATTCTTTAATGAATATCCTTGTAAGTATTTTTAATTAGCCGCGAGCCATAAAGGGAGTTGTGTCAAACTCAAACTTCTGAACTGCAAGCTCACCGGAAAGAGCCTCAAATGCAGCAAAAAGACCGTTTGCTGTGTCAGTGTTGGAAGCTACAAAGTATACATATGTGCCGGAGATACCGCAATAGATCTTCTCTGCCTGTACGCATACCCATGTGCCGGGGTCAAAGCCTGCTTCGATCTTATCCTTAACTGTAAGAGCTGCCTCTGCATCTTTGCACTTGAGGAGTGCTACTCTGTGAGCCTGAGACATCATCATAGGCATAGAAAGTGCGCCTTCTGTAACATATGTTGTGTAGTCTGCCTCTTCAAGTCCTACAAAGCCTGCAAGAGAAGCATCAAGAGCGACATTATCGAGCATAAGCTCTTCGGGCATAACACCTGTGTTAAGACCGATAACAAGCTCAAGGATATCACCGGAAATTGTATCTGTGGGAGCGGGAGCTGCTGTTGTTTCATCGGGAGCCGCTGTTGTATCGTCAGCTGCACTTGTGTCGTTGTCGCCTGTGTTTGTGTTGCCGCAAGCTACTGCGCCCAGTGCGAGTGTTGCGAGAAGGAAAATTGCAATAAGTTTCTTCATTTTGTTTGTACCTTTCTTAACTTGAAAATATTTTTTATTTTAAGAAGCCTTTTGGCTTTTCTTAACTTGAAAAATGTATACATATATGATAAGATATATGTAATGCATAATATGTAATATAATGAGGTAAATTTATGAAAATCGTTCTTCCCGACGCACAGACCGTAACAAACGGAGATATAGATCTGTCGGTATTCGAAAAATACGGTGAGGTCGTTTACTATCCGCTGACATCCGCTGACGAGCTTATCGGCCGTGTGAGTGACGCAGATGCCGTCATATGTAACAAAGCGGTGTTCACACGTGAGGTGATCGAATCCGCGCCCAAGCTTAAATACATAGGTCTGTTTGCAACAGGCTATAACAATATAGACATTGCCGCAGCGTGCGAGCACGGTATCACCGTCTGCAATGCAGGCAGCTATTCGACAGACGCCGTAGCACAGCACACATTCGCGCTTATTTTAAACCACTTCAGCAAGATATCCGAATATAAAACTTTTTGTGCCGACGGAAACTGGAAGTCCAGTCCGACCTTCTCACCCTTTGTATTCCCTATGAATGAGCTTATGGGCAAAAAGATAGGTCTTATCGGATACGGCAGTATCGGCCGCAAGGTTGCGGGCATAGTGCGCGCCTTTTCGATGGATGTGCTCGTTTACACAAGAACTCCGAAAGAAGACGAAAATGTAAAATTCGTTGACCTCGACACACTTGTGAGCGAGAGCGACATCATAAGCGTGCACTGCCCTCTCAATGACGCATCGCGCCGTATGTTTAACCGTGAGCTTTTTGCCAAGTGCAAAAAGGGCGCTTACTTTGTAAATACCGCGCGCGGTCCCATCGTAGACGAAGCGGCACTTCGCGATGCTCTTGACTCGGAACATCTTTCGGGTGCGGCGGTCGATGTACTTGAGGTCGAGCCGATGAAAGAGGATTGTCCGCTTTTCGGGGCGAAGAATATCACCATCACGCCTCACGTAGCCTGGGCTCCGCTTGAGACAAGAGCGAGACTGCTCGATATCGTTATATCAAATCTTGAAGCATATCTTGAAGGCAAACCGACAAACGTGATCACAAAATAACCCAAAGATTAGTATAACATATAACTCAAATTCTTTCAATAGGCATTTTCGTTTACAATTTATTAACATTTTTGATATATAATAAAAAGTAAAAATAATTCTCACGGAGGACGGTACGCCCGTTGTGCTTTTTATGAAAAACACAAGATCGAAATATAAACTTTACACTCTCATTGCGCTCGCGCTTTCGATTGTCAGTGCGGCGATAAGAACCGTGCTTTTGCTCGGCTATTTTGACACCGAGATAAATTATTACGCCGCAGGAACTTCCCTTCCCGTAATTCATACGGTTTTGTCGTGTGCGGCACTCATCTTTTTTGCTTCTGTTCTTCTCGCCTTTAAGAAAGACGAGCTCGGTTCAAAAAAGTTCCACAGTTCCGGAATTTTTATTTTTTCCTCTGCTCTTTGCGGATTTACGCTTGCGCTCGGAGCTGCATTCTCTCTTATCGGCAAAGATGCACACCTGCTTGAAAAGATCGCTTCTTATACCGCGGTATTTGCGGCGCTCTACTTTTTGTCGATGTTTATAAACAAGGATGGAATAAAAAAATTCCGCACTCTGTTCGGCTTTTTTGTTCCGATCTGGGGCACACTCAGCCTCGCGGTCATCTACTTTGACTCGTACGTAGCAATAAACGATCCCAACAAAATAATCGAGCAGATGGCATTTGTCTCGGTAATGCTCTTCTTCCTCTATGAATGCCGCGTACTGCTTGAAACCGAAAGACCGAGAGCGCATCTCTTCACAGGATTTACGGCAATGTTTTTCACGCTGACCGCATCGCTCCCCGGTATCGTCGCATTTTCGCTCGGTGCAATAGACGGAAAATACGTTATGTATGACGTGATATTCGCCGCGATCTTCATATACACCTGCGTAAGAATGTTTACTTACACAAAAAAGGATTAAAGGAGGGATAAGATGTCTGCATACAACCGCGTACAGTGGGTGCACAATCAGATAGTTGACGGACGTTTTCCCAACGCCAAGCGAGTCAGCGAACATTTTGGGATATCGCACCGACAGGGTCAGCGCGATATCGAAACGCTCAAAAAGGAATTCGGAGCCCCGCTTGAGTACGATGCCGAGAAAAAGGGTTATACGTATTCATCCGAATTTTCCCTTCCCGTTTATTTTCTCAACTCAAACGAAGAGGATTACCTAAAGCTTATGGCTGAGGCGCAGAATTCCGACGAGGCGGCGGAAAATTCATATTTGCAGATGCAGATACCGTATCTTGCGACAATTGAGATCCCCGACAGACGTTCATTCTATATGCTTGAGCGCTTCGTTATCGGCAAAGAGGTAAAAAACAACTACATCTGCGAATTCAGGAACGCGAACTTTTTTCTTTGCGCTCTGCTTACAAGCGGCGCGGATTTCAGGATAGTAAAGCCGCTGTGGCTGAAAGACAAGCTGTTTGAGCTTATAAACAGAACCCTTGAAAACAACAAGGAAGAAGAAACCGAAGAAGAATAAAACAAAGCGGGGCAAATACAAAATTTGCCCTGAATATTTTTATAAAGAAGGAATCATTTTGAAAAATCAGAAATACAAAGAATATATAGCCAACCTTGCACCCGGGATAGGATACGGATTGGTGTGCGGCGCGGTGGTCGGCACCGTGATCTTCTTTTTCAAGCTTTTGGCAAAATACGCAGAGAACGCGTCGAGATATCTTTACGGAGCGGCAAAAGATAAGCCGTTGTACATAGTTCTTGTGTTTGCCGCGCTTGTAGGATTTGCACTTCTTATGGTGCTCTTGCATAAGCTTATTCCCGAGGCCAAGGGCGGCGGCATTCCCCGAAGCGAGGGTGTGCTTCGCGGCATTCTCTCATTTCGTTGGTTAAAAACTTTTATCGGAACATTTTTAGGCAGTATGATAAGCTTTTTCTCGGGACTTCCGCTCGGAAGCGAAGGACCTGCAGTGCTTATCGGCACCTCACTCGGCGCTATGTGCACATCTCCGTCAAAAAACAGGGCTGCCTGGGACCGATATGTTATGACGGGCGGCGCAGGCGCAGGATTTGCGGTAGCCACAGGCGCACCGCTCTCCGGTATTCTCTTTGCTCTTGAAGAGATACATAAACGCTTCACCCCTATGCTCGTTCTCACGGTCTCGGTATCGGTGCTAAGTGCTACGGGTGTAAACCGACTCCTTTGTGAGCTTTTCGGCATCAGCGCGGACCTTTTCAAATTTGAAACCCTTGCAGGGTTTGAACTTAATAACATAGGATATCTTATACTTCTCGGAGTTATCATTGCACTTGCCGCAGGCATTTTTGATACATCGATAGAGCTTTGGGGCAGATTTGCAAAAAAGAGAAAGAGAATACTCAGCGCCCCTGCAAAAATAATCGCCATCTTCATTCTTACGGGTATTATGGGATTCACTCTGGCAGACGGCATCTACAGCGGACACGACGTTATCCACAGCGTAGTTGAACACACCCCCGGTGTACTCTTCTTGCTTGCACTCTTCGCAATTCGGCTTGTTATGATGCTGCTCGTCACCGACAGCGGTGTCACCGGCGGTATATTCATCCCGACGCTTGCAGTCGGTGTACTTGCGAGTGCACTCGCATCAAAGTTGCTTATCCTTATCGGAATGCCCGAAGAGTTGCTTGCCACAGTGATAATTCTCGGAATGTGCGCCTTTATCGGCGGAACACTGCGCGCGCCGCTCACAGCATCCGTACTCTATATTGAGCTAACGGGTCAGTTCACTGACCTCTTCTACGTAGCACTTGTAGTATTTACCGTAAGTGCACTCACCGAGCTTCTTGCAAGAACTCCTTTCTACGATACGGCGCTCGAAAATCTCGAGCACGCGCAAAACGGCGGCAAAGAGCCTTCTATCGCGCTCTTTGAGATGAAGGTCTCGAACGATGCGTTTGTTGTCGGCAAGGCAGTGCGCGATGTTATGTGGCCGTCTTCATCTGTCGTGCTCAGCATCACGCGCGAGTCCGATCATCACAAGGATACCGATAACGACGGAGAAAAGAAGCTTCTTGCAGGAGACTCTCTGATACTCCGTTCTCGCTTTTTTGACGAGGAAGAACTTAAGAAAACGCTTCGGGGGCTTGTCGGAAACGATTACGAAATAATAAGAAAAGAAATGTAAAAAACGTGCGGCAAAGCCGCACGTTTTCCTTTTATATTTCTTTTTTAAGTTCAAGATAAGGCATTATCTCAAATCCGCACTTTTTATAAAGCGCAACGGCGGATCCGTTCTCCTCCTCTGCCTCAAGGCGGAAAATAACATCGCGGTAAGTCTTATCAAGAAATGCAAAAAAGCTTTTTCCGAATCCCTTTCCTCTGTGTTCGGGTTTGAAGTATATATCCTCAATCCAGATACAAGGCTTACCGAACTCGGTCGAAAAGCTTTTCGCCGTCATAGCGTATCCGACAATATTACCGTTCTCTTCAAACACGTACCCTTCAAGAAACGGGCACTCGTCCACACAGGCGTTGACATCGCTTTCGAATATCTCATCCGAGCCGTTTGTATGGACCGCAGGCGAAGCGTAAAAGGTCCGCATCATATCCATAACAGCGCATTTATCGGAGCCGATCATTTTTCTGATATTCATACTGCACCTCAGTTATTGTACCAATTTTCCGCGACCGAAATATCTACATCGAGCGGTACGGTAAGCTTTGCCGCGCTCTCCATCTCACCCTTGAGTATCTCGTACGCGCGCTCGGCACAGCTTTTGTTTGACTCGACGACAAGCTCGTCGTGCACCTGCAGAATAAGTCTTGCGTCAAGTTTTTCTTCTTTCAGGCGGCGTGCGACATTTATCATCGCGATCTTGATTATATCGGCAGCACTTCCCTGTATGGGGCTGTTCATAGCTACACGCTCGCCGAACTTCTTTGTCATCTTGTTCTGCGCCGCAAGTTCGGGAATGTATCTGCGTCTGCCGAATATCGTCGTAACATAGCCCTTTTCATATGCCTCGGCAATTATACCCTTCAGGTATGCGTCGATCTGCGGATAGCTTGCAAGATAGCTTTCGATATATCTCTTTGCCTCAGCTCTGCTCGTTCCGATATCCTGGGCGAGCGTGAAATCTCCGATACCGTACACGATACCGAAATTGACTGCCTTCGCGCGTTTGCGAAGTTCACTTGTGACAGCTTCTTTGGGCACGCCGAAAACAGCAGATGCTGTCGAAGTGTGGATATCCTTTCCCGAGAGGAATGCCTCTCTCATATTTACATCATCCGAAATGTGCGCAAGAAGACGCAATTCTATCTGCGAATAGTCGGCGTCAATGAGCACGCAACCGTCCTCTGCGACAAAATATTTTCTCATCTCGCGTCCCATATCGGTCCTTATCGGAATATTCTGCAGATTCGGTTCAGCTGAAGAAAGACGTCCCGTAGCTGTGCCTGTCTGCTTAAAATAGGAGTGGATACGTCCATTCTCGTCGGCAACGGCGACAAGCCCGTCGGCGTAAGTCGAACGAAGCTTTGCGACCTGGCGGTAATCAAGTATCTCTCCGATTATCTCGTGATAAGGACGAAGAGAATTGAGCACATCGACATTGGTCGAGTATCCGGTTTTGGTCTTCTTTCCCGCAGGAAGTCCGAGCTTTTCAAAAAGCACCTCTCCGAGCTGTTTGGGCGAATTGATATTAAACTCGCACCCCGCAAGGAAATATATACGTTCGGCAAGTGCGCTCTCAAGCTGACGGAGAGCCGCACCGAACTCTTCCATTCCCGCACGGTCTATCTTAAATCCGACATTCTCCATCTCGGCGAGCACCGATGCGAGCGGCATTTCGATATCGTACATCAAATGCTCCTCGCCGTTTTCTTTTATCTTTTCCGAGAGGGTATTATATAAAAGGTAAACTTTTATAGCCGAAGGCGCATCGAGCGTACCAAGATATTTTGTCGAAAGATTGTACAACTCGTAAGAACCGAGCGCAGGATCGACCGCATACGCACCGAGCATAACGTCAAAACGGCAAGCGGCAAAGCTTCTGCCGTTGTCATAAAAATATTTATAAAGCTTCTTTGCGTCATAGCATATAATGTTGCGTTCTGCATCGTCGAGCAGATCCCCGAGCGAGAGCAGTTCGCCCGAATATGACATAAGCCTCTCGCCGTCATAGAAAGTAATACCGTCCTCGCACCAAAGCGCGACAGGCTTTTCTTTTGGAAGCGCAAGAAGATAGCCGAGCGTAACGTCTGCCGTTATGGCTTCAACGCACTCTGTCCCCTCCGCCTTTACGCCGTCAAGTCCGAAACGCTTTATAAATGCGTGAAACTCAAGCCGCTCAAAAAGCGACTTCAGCGTACATTTATCAAAGCCCGAATATTCAAGCTCGCCGAGTCCGTAACCAAGCGGAACGCTCTTGCATATCTCGGCAAGTTCACGTGAAAGGTATGCATTGTCCTTTCCTGCTTCAAGCTTTGCACGCTGGGATTTTGTTATCGAATCATCACAGACAGATGCATACACGCCGTCAAGACTGCCGAATTTGGAGATGAGCGAGAGGGCGGTCTTCTGTCCGATTCCTGCAACACCGGGAATATTGTCCGAACTGTCGCCCATAAGCGCTTTTGTATCGACGAACTGCGACGGATCAATTCCGTACTCTTCAACAAATCTCGCTCGGTCATATTTTACCGTATCCTTGTTTGTTGCAAGAAGAACACAGACGCCATCGTCGATAAGCTGAAGCGAGTCGCGGTCTCCGGTAATTATATATACCTCGGTATCATCATCGGCAAAAGCCGAAAGCGTACCGAGTATATCGTCCGCCTCATATCCCGGCTTTTCGAGCACGTGAAGTCCCATCGCCGCTACGCATTCCTTGACATAAGGCATCTGCACCGCAAGCTCGTCGGGCATACCGTGGCGGGTAGCCTTGTAACCGTCATATAGCTTGTGACGGAAGGTCGGCTCGCGAAGATCAAAAGCTATCGCCGCATAGTCGGGCTTTATATTCTCTATATGTTTTTCAAGTATAGACACCGTACCGTACACCGCATTTGTCGGCAGTCCGTCGGATGCAGAGAGTTCTCTGACGCCGTAGAATGCACGGTTCACTATACTGTTTCCGTCTATTACGATAAGCTTCTTTTTCACTTTTGCCTCCGTTTTTTTACTTTAGTAATTTATTGAGACGATCCATAGTCCCGCGATCGGGCACGGGAATGTTTCCAAACGGAAACTCTATACCCATAGAGTCGTATTTAGTCTGACATATCTTTTTGAATGGAAGTAACTCGATGCCGTCAACGCACGCGTGCGAGTCTGCGATGTATTTAAGTATTCTTATAGTTCCCTCATCGTCGTTCTTGGTCGGAATTATGACCTGACGAAGCGTAGTGGGGATCTTTTTGCTGTCAAGATAAGACAAAAACATCAATACTGCATCAAGCTCACATCCGACGTTTTCGGCGTAAAGTTCGGGAGACGTATATTTTATATCGAGCAATACGCGGTCGGTGCAATCAAGAAGTAACTCTGTTTTTTTGTCAAGCACACACCCCGACGTATCAAGACAGGTATTTATCCCCTCTTTTTTGCAGAGGGCAAATATCTCATACGCAAAGCCGGCTTGCATAAGAGGCTCTCCGCCCGAAAGCGTAATACCGCCTATCTCACCGAAATAGGATTTATACCTTACCGCCTTTTGAACGATCTCTTCTGCCGTATACTCTGTCCCTTGTGCAAAGTCCCACGTATCGGGATTGTGACAGCACTTACACCTGAGCGGACATCCTTGAAGAAAGACCACAAATCTCACTCCCGGGCCGTCAAGCGTTCCGAGACTCTGTATGGAATGTACTCTTCCCGCCGTCATACTGTTTCGTGGAAGGTACGGCTGATGACCTCTCTTTGCTGTTCGCGCGAGAGCTTGTGGAAATTGACCGCATATCCCGAAACTCGGATCGTAAGATTGGGATACGCGTCGGGATCCTTGTATGCTTTAATCAGAGTTTCTCGGTTCAGTACATTTATATTAATATGGTGCGCGCCCTTTGCAAAATATCCGTCAAGAATGGAAACAAGGTTTGCGATCCTCTCATCCTCGTTTCTTCCGAGCGCTTCGGGAGTGATCGAGAATGTATTGGATATGCCGTCGCGGCAGTCGTCATAGCTGATCTTGGCAACAGAGTTAAGCGACGCGAGCGCTCCGTTCTCCTCACGGTTGTGCATCGGATTAGCACCCGGTGCAAAGGGAGCAAAAGCTTCTCTGCCGTCGGGGGTCGCGCCTGTATTCTTACCGTACATTACATTAGATGTAATGGTAAGTACCGACAAGGTGTGTACTGCGTTTCTGTATGTGGGAGTCTTGCGAAGTTCGCAAATGACTTTATGCGTCATATCACGTGCGATAAGGTCAACTCTGTCATCATCATTGCCGAATTTCGGGAATTCACCCACAGTGTTAAATTCAGTAATAAATCCGTTCTCATCCTTTACGGGATGAACAGACGCATATTTGATCGCACTGAGCGAATCGGTCACGACAGAAAGTCCCGCGATACCGAATGCCATAAGTCGCTCGACAGAGGTATCGTGAAGCGCCATCTGCGTTTTCTCGTACGCATATTTATCGTGCATATAATGGATGACGTTCATAGTATTGACGTAAAGGTGCGAAAGCCATGCAATATAGATGTCAAAGCGCTCTGTTACTGCGTCAAAATCAAGCTTGTCAACATCCATAACGGGCATTTGCGGACCGATGTGCATACCGCTTGAAGTATCATAACCGCCGTTGAGTGCGATAAGAAGCAGCTTTGCAAGATTGCACCTCGCACCGAAGAACTGCATCTGCTTACCGACCTTCATAGCGGAAACACAGCAGGCGATAGCATAATCGTCGCCGTATCTCGGACGCATAAGATCGTCGCTCTCATACTGTATCGAGTCTGTATCGGACGATACCTTTGCGCAATATTTTTTAAAGTTTTCGGGCAGATCCTCAGACCAGAGCACGGTAAGATTGGGCTCGGGAGAATGTCCGAGCGTGTAGAGCGTGTGCAGTATTCTGTAGCTGCTCTTTGTAACGAGAGTTCTTCCGTCCTCGCCCATACCGCCGACTGCCTCTGTTATCCACATCGGGTCGCCGCCGAAGAGCTCGTTGTACTCGGGCGTGCGGAGATGGCGCGCGATGCGAAGTTTGGAAACGAAATCGTCGATAAGCTCCTGCGCTCCCTCTTCGGTAAGCGTGCCGTTTTTGAGGTCACGTTCTATATAAATATCAAAAAATGTGCTGACACGTCCGAGCGACATAGCCGCGCCGTTCTGTTCCTTGATCGAAGCAAGGTACGCAAAATACGTCCACTGTATTGCCTCGCGTGCACACGAAGCGGGCTCGCTTATATCAAATCCGTAGGATGCCGCCATCTGCTTCATAAAGCCAAGAAAGGTGATCTGCTGGAAAAGCTCCTCATCAAGACGAATCTGATCAGTATCAAAAATACCGCTTGAAAGTTCTGCCTTATCCTTTTTCTTTTCCGCAATAAGCTTGTCCACTCCGTAAAGCGCAACACGTCGGTAATCTCCGATTATACGTCCTCTGCCGTATGCATCGGGAAGTCCGGTTATAACGTGACACTTTCTCGCCGCTCTCATCTCGTCCGTGTATGCGCGGAAAACGCCGTCGTTGTGCGTCGTACGAAAACGGAACTCTTCCTCGACATTTGCACCGAGCTTATATCCGTATGCTTCGCACGCCTGACGCACCATTCTCATTCCGCCAAAAGGGTTTATACCTCGCTTCAAGGGGCGGTTGGTCTGCATTCCGACTATTATCTCGTTTTCCTTGTCTATATATCCGGGCGAATAGCTTGTGAGCGATGAAGCCGTCGCGGTATCTACGTCAAGCACTCCGCCGAACTGACGCTCAAGCATAAACAGGGCGTTGAGCTTTTTCATAATTCCGTTTGTGCGCGCGGTAGCCTCTGCAAGAAAGCTGTCATCACCTTTATATTCTGTGTAATTCTTTTGAATAAAATCTCTTACATTGATCTCATTCTGCCAAACTCCACCGACAAATCCGTTCCAATTCTTGTGTTCCATAAATTAACCTCCCATTAAACCTGTGCGATAACGAAAAAAGGACAATTCAGATTTAAACAACCCGAATTGCCCAGACGGTCGACATTATAACATTTATACTCCACCGCGGTGACCCGCGAGAATCCGTCAGTTGCATAAATACTTCTACAGGTATTTTACTACAGATATCGTTTTTTGTCAAATTAATTATTATAGAATTTACTCCAAAATTTCTTCCCTATACCCATCGGTGTGAGAATAGAGCACTTCTTTTCCATCCATTATATAGTAACCGTCGGGAGCATTCAAGCTCTTCCCTTTTTTCTTTTTCGGAGGACATAGCCCAAGCGTCTTCATATCCCACACCTGAGCCATCCTTTTGTATTTTTCGCGCCTTCCGCCCCTAAGCAAACTCACATCAATACAGACGCAAAGAACGGCATCGTTATGTTCTGTCACGGTATACTGATATCTGTACACATATTTTTTAAAGTGAAAGCGCTTTCTAGGGTCGGGATCCGAGTCGTATTCCGCACGGATCTTATCGAAAAGCTCGGTCTCGGCATATTTTTTGCAATTTTCGGTTACTTTTCCATAAAAATCATTCAAGTGCGCCACTTTTGTGTCATTTTCTTCTCGATTTGCAAAATACGGGCGCGATATGTCGATTTTTAAGAATTCGACCCCCACTTCTCTTTTTGAAAAAGTCTCTTTTTTAGTCTCGATTTGTAAAATTTGCATATTTTTCTTGACAACTCCGCATATTTTGAATATAATAAAAGAACGCGTGCTTTTTTCGAGCAATGAAAACACACTAAATTATACGGCGCGCAAAGCCATATTATCACTCGAACCAAGCAGGTTTAATCCGGGAAAATCCTTGTCATTCTTCCACATATTGTGTGTTGTTTCGACAAGGCAAAAATGCTAAAATAATGATGCCGCACATATTCTTTTCCACAAAGGCATATTATTTGGGCATAGGGCAAAATGCCCCCTAAAACCAAGGAGGACAAACTAAAATGAATTTAAGAAAAATGACGGCACTTCTTGTGGCGGTGTTTCTCTTGGCATTGGCGTCTCTCCCCGCAGCCGCGGCAAGTGAAGATACCGGCGTCAAGGTGTACGTCAACGGCACGGTCTTTGAAGAAGGAAGTGCAAGGATCGTAAACGGCCTTACATACGTTCCCTTAAGAGCTTTTTGCGATGCAATGGGCGCGTGTGAAGTAGCATGGGACAGCGAAACAGGAACGGCGACCATCAAGGCCGAAGGACTTACAGTCACAGCAACCAACGGCGAGGAGTACATATGTGCCAACGGCAGATATCTCTTCTCTGCAAGCAAAAACTACATAGGCGAAGACAACAGACTCTACGTTCCCATCCGCCCGATCGCAAAGGCATACGGCGCCGAGGTAACGTGGAACGAGGTTGAGTGTGCCGCAAATGTCGGAGCACCTACCGCACCGATAGAGAGCGGAGATACTTATTACGACCAGAGCGATCTTTACTGGCTCTCGAGAATTATCAGCGCAGAAAGCTGCGGAGAGCCTCTTCTCGGACAGATCGCAGTCGGAAATGTCGTTCTCAACAGAATGGACATCCCCGGCTATCCCCAGACGGTATACGGTATAATTTTTGATAACCGTTTCGGAGTGCAGTTCACTCCCACTGTAACAGGAACGATATATGCACAGCCCTACGACATCTCGGTAGTAGCGGCAAAGATATGCCTTGAGGGTTTCTCCCTCTCAAAGGATATGGTATTCTTTCTCAACCCCAACATTGCATCAAATCTGTGGACAGTATATAACTGTACACACGTTATGACCATCGCAAACCACGCATTCTATGCATATTAAAAAAATGAGTTACGCTGCGGCGTAACTCATTTTTATTTTATTTGATATCGAGCTCAGGTGGGATATCTATCTCGTCCGACACATACTTTCCGTTTTTCTTTCTTTGACGTACACATTCGGTCAAGAGATATTCTATCTGTCCGTTCACCGATCGAAAGTCGTCCTCCGCCCATGCGGCAATGGCGGCGTAAAG